>NZ_JAEFCH010000001.1:0-243152 GCF_016406015.1 Acidovorax sp. IB03
AGCCCATTCTGTAACAATCAGCAGGGTCTTAGCAACCCCTTAACGGAACGGCTAGCACATTCTGCGGCCCCTTTTTTTATGGACTGGGCCTTGTGCAGAGGGGTGCCTCACAGCTTGCAGGTCGCCGCACGGCGGTCAATCCACTGCGCGGATGTCGGGCTTGTGTGCACCTCCCGACACTCTGTCCGCACGCGATGATGTACACTCGGCAACATCAACAAAACGGGCCGCGCCCGCAGCACAGCCCGCCACCCAGGCGCGGCGGCTTTTGCACCGGGGGTTGCAGGCTTTGAGAACCCCAAGGAGACAAACGTGGCTTTGAAAAAAGTAGTGCTGGGCACACTGGTCGTTGTGGCGGCCGCCGCCGTGGGCGGCTGGTACAGCCTGGACAAGGAAACGCGCGGGCTTTTGGCCACCGTGCCCACCAACCGCGATTTGCTGTTCTGGACCCAACCGCAACGCGACGCCGCCTTCCGCGCGCTGGACCGCATCCCGCTGCTGGCCAAGGCCAACGTGGTGCCCGCCAGCAGCACGCCATCGCCCCTGCCCCCAGGGCCGCCCCTGAAGCTCAAGAGCGATGTGGATGCCTACATGGCAGGCCAGCGCAGCGCCGCACTGCTGGTGGTGCACGACGGCAAGCTGCGGCTGGAACGCTATGGCCTGGACTTTGATGCCGCAGGCCGCTGGACCAGCTTTTCTGTGGCCAAGTCGCTCACCTCCACCCTGGTGGGCGCTGCGGTCAAAGACGGCTTCATCCAGAGCCTGGACGACAAGGTCAGCGTCTACATCCCCGAGCTGAAAGGCTCTGCCTACGACGATGTGAGCGTTCGGCAACTGCTGACCATGACATCTGGCGTGAAGTGGAATGAAGACTACGCCGACCCGAATTCAGACGTGGCCAAGTTCAACAACCACCAGCCCGAACCCGGCGTGGAAGCGCTGGTGAGCTACATGCGCAAGCTACCGCGCGATGTACCGGCAGGCACCCGCTGGCTGTACAGCACGGGCGAGACCAACCTGGTGGGCACCCTGGTGCAGCAGGCCACCAAAAAGCCCCTGGCCACCTACCTGGCAGAAAAAGTGTGGGGCCCGGCAGGCATGGAGCAGCAGGCCACCTGGCTTCTGAGCAAAACCGGCAAGGAGATTGGCGGCTGCTGCGTGCAGGCATCGCCACGCGACTATGCCCGCCTGGGCGTGTTCATACTGAGTGGCGCATTGGTGAACGGCCAGAGCATCGTGCCCGAGGGCTGGTGGGCCGAGGCCACCACCAAGCGCGCCGACATTGGCCGCCCCGGGCGCGGCTATGGCTACCAGTGGTGGACCTATGACGACGGCAGCTATGCGGCCCGAGGCATCTTCGGCCAAGGCATCTTCATCGACCCCCAACGCAAGCTGGTGATCGTGTCGAACGCCAACTGGGCCCACGGGGCGCGAGACCCCCAGGCCACCGAGGCGCGCGAGAACTTCTACCGTGAAGTGCAGCAGGTGATTGACGAGGAAGCACGGGCGCCGCGCCCATAGCGGCATCACCCCAGGGTGCGGCCCTGCCTAGGCTGTACGCTGGTCGGCAGATGCGCCGGATCAGTGCCGCACCAAAGCACCGTCCACCTGCGCGCAAGCCCCGTTCCTCAGGGTTGTCCAGAATGCCGACGCAGCTGCCACGGCCCCTACACTGGGGCATAGCCACCCCACGGACCTACCATGACAGTTACCTGGACACCACAGCCCCCCCACCAGCTGGGCGGCGAACCTGAATGGGCAGCCTGTCTGCATTCTCAAGGGCAAAGACATTGGCGGATGGACGGCGACCTGGATGGGTGACCGCCTGTGGCAGCCACCAGCCCACATGCCCAAGGCCACGCCGCAGCCCATGAGCTTTTTCAGCAGCCTGGAAGATGCCAAGGCTGCGGTGGAACAGGCTTTGGCCACCTGAGCCGGCCAAGGCTTCAAGCCTTTTTGGCACCTGGCGCTTAATACATAAGCGCAAGCAGCTACAAAATCAATAGCACCCTAAAGTCATTCACATTGGTGTGCGTGGGCCCGGTCACCACCAGATCACCTAAAGCGCTGAAGTAGCCGTAGGCGTCGTTGCGGTCCAGATGGTCGTCCAGCCGCAAACCCAGGGCGCGGCCACGGGCCAAGGTGTCCGGCGTGACGATGGCGCCCGCGTTGTCTTCTACACCGTCGATGCCATCGGTGTCAGCCGCCAGGGCCCACACGCCGCTCTGGCCTTGCAGGGCCTGGGCCAGGCCCATGCAGAACTCACCTGCGCGGCCACCTCGGCCTTTGGGGGCGCCTTCGGGCCGAGGGCGCACCGTCACCGTGGTTTCACCGCCTGACAGCAGCACACAGGGGCGTGCAAACGGCGCGCCACGCTGGGCCACCGCCCGTGCCAGGGCCGCGTGCACCTTGCCCACTTCGCGCGATTCGCCTTCTATTTCGTCCGACAGGATGTGCGCGGCCCAGCCTGCGGCGCGGGCGGCCTGGGCTGCGGCTTCGAGCGACTGCTGCGGCGTGGCGATAAGGTGCACCGCATGGCCTGCAAACACGGCATCGCCGGGCTTGGGGGTTTCCAGCAGGCCCGCCTCCAGCGCCGCGCGCACGGCAGGGGGCACGGTGATGCGGTAGCGGTCCAGAATCGCCAGCGCATCGGCGCAGGTGCTGGCATCCGGTACCGTGGGGCCGCTGGCAATGATGGAAGGGTCGTCGCCCGGCACATCGCTGATGGTGAGGGTGACCACACGCGCCGGGGCACAGGCCGCCGCCAGCCGCCCGCCCTTGATGCGCGAGAGGTGCTTGCGCACACAGTTCATCTCGCCAATGGCGGCACCGCTGGCCAACAGTTCTTTGTTGATGCGCTGCTTTTCGGCCAGCGTGAGGCCATCGGCAGGCAGCGTGAGCAAGGCCGAGCCGCCGCCGGAGATGAGGCAGATGACCAAGTCATCGGCCGTGAGCCCCTGGGTGAGCGCCAGCATGCGCTCGGCCGCCTGCAGGCCTGCGGCATCGGGCACGGGGTGCGCGGCCTCCACCACTTCAATGCGCTGCACCAACCCTGCCGGCCGGGGCGGTATGTGGCCGTAGCGGGTGACGACCAGGCCGCTCAGCGGCGCATCGGCAGGCCACAGCGCCTCCAGCGCCTGCGCCATGGAGCCCCCGGCCTTGCCCGCGCCCAGCACCAGGGTGCGGCCTTTGGGTGGAGCAGGCAGATGGGCTTGAAGGCCTTGCAGGGGCTGTGCGCTTTGCACCGCCACGTCGTACAGGTGGCGCAAGAAGGCGGTGGGATTCTGGCGAGGGTCAGGCATGGTCATGGCGGGGCATTGTGACGTAAGCACCGTCGCGCTGGCCCGGCTTACTCCAGCACCACCTTGGCCTCTTTCACCAGGCGCGCAAAGCGCTCGGTGTCTTCCTTGATCTGTCGGGCCATTTGCTCAGGCGTGTTGCCGATCGGGTCGGCACCGATGTCTTCCATCTTCTTGCGGAAGTCGGGCGACTGGATGATCTTGACCATCTCCGTGTTCAGCCGCGTGACCACGTCTTTGGGCGTGCCTGCGGGGGCCAGCACGCCAAACCAGGTGCCCAGGTCAAAGCCTTTGAGCCCGGCTTCGTCCAGCGTGGGCACATCGGGCAGCGCGGCAGAACGCTTGGCCGTGGTCACTGCCAGTGCTCGCAGCTTGCCCGCCTTGATGTGTGGCAGCACGGGCGTGATGGTGTCGAAGGACATGGTGATCTGCCCGCCCAGCAAGTCGGTGGTCATTGGGCCGCTGCCTTTGTAGGGCACGTGCAGCAGCTGCACCCCGGCCATGGCTTCAAACTGCGCGCCAATCAGGTGCTGGCCTGTGCCGTTGCCGTTGGAGCCAAACGCGAGCTTGCCCGGCGCACGCTTGGCCTGGGAGATCAGCTCGGGCACGGTGCGGATGGGTGTGGCCGCATCGGCCTGCACCACCAGCACATTGGGCACCATGGCCACGGTGGTGACAGGGGCCAGGTCTTTCTGAAAGTCGTACGCCAGCTTGCGGTACACGCTGGTGGCAATGGTGTGGTGCACCGCCCCCATCAGCAGGGTGTAGCCATCGGGTTTGGCTTTCGCCACAAAGTCGGCGCCCAGCGTGGCACCTGCACCGGGTTTGTTCTCCACGATGACGGGCTGGCCCAGGCTCTTGGCCAGCTCTTGCCCCAGCGCGCGGGCCAGCACATCCGTCGTGCCCCCGGCGGGGAAGGGCACGACCAGACTGACGGATTTGGTGGGCCAGGCCTGGGCTGCGGCCGTGGTAGCCAAAGCACACAGCAGGGCAGCGCCTGCCAAGTGGCGCAAAGTATGGCGCTTGGGGGATTGAAACGTGGTCATGGCTTGTCTCCAATATCGTTCTGTGAAGGGGTACTCCGCCCTCGCGCCTCTTGTCGGGAGCGTATTGGCGGGGGAAACGGATGCAAGAGGAATCAGGCTGCGGTGGCCAGTCGCTCGCACACAGCACGGGTTACCTGCCCTGTAGTCGCTTTGCCGCCCAGGTCGCCGGTGTGCAAGGTGGCATCGGCGGTGACTTGCTCGATGGCAGCCATCAGGCGCTTTGCGGCGGCGTACTCGCCCAGATGTTCGAGCAGCATCACGCAACTCCAAAACGTACCCACGGGGTTGGCCAGGCCCTTGCCCATGATGTCAAAGGCAGAGCCGTGGATGGGCTCGAACATGCTGGGGTAGCGGCGCTCGGGGTCGATGTTGCCGGTGGGCGCAATGCCCAGGCTGCCCGCCAGCGCGGCGGCCAGGTCCGAGAGGATGTCGGCGTGCAGGTTGGTAGCGACGATGGTGTCGAGCGTGGCCGGGCGGTTGACCATGCGAGCGGTGGCAGCGTCTACCAGTTCCTTGTCCCACTTCACATCAGGAAACTCCTGGCTGATTTGCAGCGCAATCTCGTCCCACATCACCATGGCGTGGCGCTGGGCGTTGCTCTTGGTGATGACGGTGAGCAGCTTGCGGGGCCGCGACTGCGCCAGGCGGAAGGCAAATCGCATGATGCGCTCCACCCCGGCGCGGGTCATCACGCTCAGGTCGGTGGCCACCTCGATGGGATGGCCCTGGTGGGCGCGGCCGCCCACACCGGCGTATTCGCCCTCGGAGTTTTCGCGCACGATGACCCAGTCCAGGTCTTTGGGCGCGCAGCGCTTGAGGGGGGCATCAATGCCGGGCAGGATGCGGGTGGGCCGCACGTTGGCGTATTGATCAAAACCTTGACAGATTTTCAGGCGCAGGCCCCATAGCGTGATGTGGTCGGGGATGTGCGGGTCGCCCGCCGAGCCGAACAGGATGGCGTCCTTGTCCCGCAATTGCGCCAGCCCATCAGCGGGCATCATCTCGCCATGGGCGCGGTACCAGTCGCCGCCCCAGCCATAGCTGGTGAATTCAAACGCCAGGCCGGGTTGTGACGCGGCCAAGGCCTGTAGCACTTCTTGCCCTGCGGGAATCACCTCTTTGCCAATGCCGTCACCGGGAATGCACGCAATGCGGAACGTCTTGCTCGTCATGAAACCTGTCTCCTGTAGTTGGGTGGCGCGCAACGGGTGCGCCGGACGGAGGCAAATCTACCGGCTTCGTATTCACAAAACCATTCTTCAAGTTATCCTATTGTTAACTTCAAAGAAACAATGAACACACCTTTGCCGGCCCCCTCGGAGATGGGCTTTTTCAGCCTCCTGGCGCGTTGCGGCAGCTTCTCGGCCACAGCACGCGAGCTGAATGTGACCACGCCCGCCGTCAGCAAACGGCTGGCGCAGATGGAAACGCGCCTGGGTGTGCAACTGGTCAACCGCACAACCCGCCGCGTGAGCCTGACGCCCGAGGGCGAGACCTACCTGCAGCATGCACGGCGCATCCTGGCCGAGATTGACGACATGGAGCAGTTGGTTTCGCGCACCCTGGCCACACCGCAAGGCCTGCTGCGCGTGAACGCCACGCTGGGCTTTGGGCGCAGCCAGATTGCGCCGCTGATTTCAGACTTTGTGCGCCAGCACCCACTGGTGCAGGTGCAACTGCAACTTTCGGTAGACCCACCACCGCTAGCCGCCGATGCGTTTGACGTGTGCATCCGCTTTGGCGAGCCGCCCGACGCCCGCGTGATTGCACGCCGCATTGCACCCAACCGGCGCCTGCTGTGCGCAGCACCCGCCTACCTGGAGCGCCGGGGCACCCCCAAGTTGCCCAGCGACCTGGCACGGCATGACTGCATAGGCATCCGCCAGGGCGACGATGCCTATGGCCAGTGGCGGCTGACGGCCGGGCGCAAGACCGAAGTGGTGAAGGTGCGGGGCGCACTGAGCACCAACGACGGAGAGATCGCCGTCAACTGGGCGCTGGACGGCCACGGCATCGTGATGCGGGCCGAATGGGACGTGGCCCGCTACCTGCGCAGTGGCCGCCTGGTACAGGTGCTGGCAGACCACCAGACACCCCCGGCGGACATCTACGCCATTTACCCCCAACGCCACCAGACAGCAGCGCGGGTGCGCGCGTTTGTAGACTTTCTGGCAGAACGCTTTGCCACCAGCTCGCCAGGGCACTGAGCGCGCCAATCGTCCACCAAAACTGTATACAAAACACCGCTTGCCGCTATCATGCGGCACATGGACAACTCGACCACCAGCCTCATCGCTGCGCGCCTGACCCGCGCCATCGTCGAGCACCGCCTGCAACCGGGCACCAAGCTGGCAGAGCAAAAGCTGGCCGACCACTTTGGCGTGTCGCGCACGCTGGTGCGGCAGGCGCTGTTTCAGCTGGCGCAAAACCGCCTGGTGCGGCTGGAGCCCGCGCGGGGCGCGTTTGTGGCGGCCCCCTCGGCCGACGAGGCGCGCCAGGTGTTCGCCGTGCGCCGCATGCTCGAAGCCGAAATGGTGCGCGCCTTCATGCGCCAGGTCACCCCCGCCAAACTGCGCGCCCTGCGCGAGCATGTGGCCCGCGAAAAGCAGGCCGTGGCCCAGGGCGACGCGCCAGAGCGCACCGAGCTACTGGGCGACTTCCATGTGCGCATGGCCGAGCTGATGGGCAACCAGGTGCTGGCGCAAATGCTGGGCGATCTGATCTCGCGCTGCTCGCTCATCACGCTGATGTACCAAAGCGCCAGCGCCGCCGCGCATTCGCACGAAGAGCACGCCCAGATCGTCAAGGCCCTGGGCGCCAAGGACGAAGAGCGGGCCGTGCAGCTCATGCAGGCACATTTGCTGCATGTGGAAGAAAGTCTGACGTTTGACCGCCAGCCACCGGTCAACGATCTCTCGCTGGCCCTGTCTTGACCCCATTCCATGCCCCTGACGCCATGATCTACGACGCCACCGCCCCCTACCCCCGCGACCTGATTGGCTACGGCAAAAACCCGCCCCATGCCCAGTGGCCCGGCGGCGCCCGCATTGCGGTGCAGTTTGTGCTGAACTACGAGGAAGGCGGCGAGAACGCCGTGCTGCACGGCGATGCGGGCAGCGAGCAGTTTCTGTCGGAAATGTTCAACCCGGCCAGCTACCCTGATCGGCACATGAGCATGGAGGGCATCTACGAATACGGCTCGCGGGCAGGCGTGTGGCGCATCCTGCGCGAGTTTGAAAAGCGCGGGTTGCCGCTGACCGTATTTGGTGTATCGACCGCGCTGCAGCGCCACCCCGAGCTGACGGCTGCCTTCGTGGAACTGGGCCACGAGATCGCCTGCCACGGCCTCAAGTGGATTCACTACCAGAACGTGCCCGAGGATGTGGAGCGCGCCCACATGCACGAGGCCATGGACATCATCCAGCGCATGACCGGGCAAAGGGCGCTGGGCTGGTACACCGGCCGCGACAGCCCCAACACCCACCGCCTGGTGGCCGACTACGGCGGCTTTGCTTACGACAGCGACTACTACGGCGACGACCTGCCCTTCTGGATGAAGGTGAAGAAGACCGACGGCAGCGTGGTGCCCCAGCTCATCGTGCCCTACACGCTGGACTGCAACGACATGCGCTTTGCCCTGCCGCAGGGCTATTCGCACGCCGACCCGTTCTTTCAGTACCTGAAAGACACGTTTGACGCGCTGTATGCCGAGGGTGACCCCGCTGGCGACAACGCGCCCAAGATGATGAGCATCGGCATGCACTGCCGCCTGCTGGGCCGGCCCGGCCGCATCACGGCGCTGCAGCGTTTTCTGGACCATATTGCCCAGCACGACAAGGTGTGGGTGGCCCGGCGCATCGACATTGCCCGCCATTGGGCGCAGCACCACCCCGCCCCGGCTTTATGAACCAAATCGGACTCCAGCGCCCATTCAATAAGCGCCAGCCGCTCACTTTTTTGAAGCAACCACCATGCCACTGACTCTGGAACAACTCAACGCCGCCAGCCCCGCCGAAGCGCTGGCGCTGCTGGACGGGCTGTACGAACACTCGCCCTGGATTGCCGAGGAGGCCCTGGCGCAGCGGCCCTTTCGCAGCCTGGCGCACCTGAAGCACGCGCTGGCGCAGGTGGTACGCACGGCCAGGCTGGACGCGCAATTGGCCCTGATTCGCGCACACCCCGAACTGGCGGGCAAGGCCATGGTGGCCAAAAGCCTCACGGCCGAATCCACCCACGAGCAGAGCAAGGCGGGACTGACGCAATGCACGCCGGAGGAATTTGAACGCATTCAGCAGCTCAACGCGGCCTACAACGAACGCTTTGGCTTCCCCTTCATCCTGGCGGTGCGCGGGCCACGCGGCACGGGTCTCTCCAAACAGGAAATCATCGACACCTTTGCACGGCGGCTGGACAACCACCCCGAATTTGAGCTGGCCGAGGCCCTGCGCAACATCCACCGCATTGCCGAGATTCGCCTGAACGACAAGTTCGCTGCGGAGCCGGTGCTGGGCAACGATGTGTGGGACTGGCACGAGGCGCTGGCCCGGCACTCTGACCCCGGCTTTGCCGAAAAGGGCCAGCTCACGGTGACGTACCTCACCGACGCGCACCGCGCCTGCGGCCGAGACGTTGCTCAGCGCATGCGCGAGTGCGGCTTTGACAGGGTGGAGATAGACGCCGTGGGCAATGTGGTGGGCCGCTACTACCCGGCTGCGCCAGGGGCACGCTACCTGATGACCGGCAGCCACTACGACACGGTGCGCAACGGCGGCAAGTACGACGGGCGCCTGGGCATTTTCGTGCCCCTGGCCTGCGTGCGCGAGCTGCACCGCGCTGGCAAGCGCCTGCCCTTCGGCATCGAGGTGGTGGCGTTTGCCGAAGAAGAAGGCCAGCGCTACAAGGCCACCTTCCTCGGATCGGGCGCGCTCATCGGCCACTTCAACCCCGCCTGGCTGGATCAGAAAGACGCCAGCGGCGTGACCATGCGCGAGGCCATGCAGCACGCGGGCCTGCGCCTGGACGACATTCCCAAGCTGCAGCGCGACCCGGCGCAGTACCTGGGCTTCATCGAAGTGCACGTTGAACAGGGGCCGGTGCTCAACGAACTGGACCTGCCGCTGGGCGTGGTCACCTCCATCAACGGGGGCGTGCGCTACCTCTGCGAAATGATCGGCACTGCCAGCCACGCGGGCACCACGCCCATGGACCGACGCCGTGATGCCGCCGTGGCCGTGGCCGAGCTGGCGCTGTATGTGGAGCAGCGCGCTGCGAAAGACGGCGATTCGGTGGGCACCATCGGTCTCTTGAACGTGCCCAGTGGCTCCATCAACGTGGTGCCGGGGCGCTGCCTTTTTTCATTGGACCTGCGTGCCCCCACCGACGCCCAGCGCGATGCAATGGTGACCGACGTGCTGGACGAACTGGCCAAAATCGCCCAGCGGCGCGGCTTGCGCTACACGATTGAAGAATCGATGCGCGCCGCTGCCGCGCCCAGCGCCCCCGCCCTGCAGCACCACTGGGAGCGCGCCGTGGACACCCTGGGCGTGCCCGTGTTCCGCATGCCCAGCGGCGCCGGGCACGACGCGATGAAGCTGCACGAAATCATGCCGCAGGCCATGCTGTTCACGCGCGGTCAGAACTCCGGCATCAGCCACAACCCGCTCGAATCCACCACCAACAACGACATTCAGCTGACTGTGGACGCCTTCACCCAGGTGCTGCACCAGCTAGCCGAGGAAACCCAACCATGACCCCACAGGCCTCCTACGACGCGATCGACGCGTGGATTGACCAGCACTTTGACGAGGAAGTGCGCTTTTTGCAGGCCCTGGTGCGCGTGCCCACCGACACACCGCCCGGCAACAACGCGCCCCACGCTGAACGAACGGCCGAGCTGCTGAAAGACTTTGGCTTTGACGCCGAAAAGCACGCTGTGCCCACCGCCGACGTGCAGGCCTACGGCATGGAATCCATTACCAACCTGATCGTGCGCAGGCCCTACGGCACAGGCGGCAAGACCATTGCCCTGAACGCCCACGGCGACGTGGTGCCGCCCGGCGAAGGCTGGACGCACGACCCCTACGGCGCCGAAATCGTCAACGGTGCCATGTATGGCCGCGCCACCGCCGTGAGCAAGAGCGATTTCGCGAGCTTCACCTTCGCAGTGCGCGCGCTCGAAGCCGTGGCGCGCCCCGCGCAAGGCGCGGTGGAGCTGCACTTCACCTACGACGAAGAGTTTGGTGGCGAGCTGGGCCCGGGCTGGCTGCTGAAAAAGGGCCTGACCCAGCCGGACCTGATGATTGCGGCGGGCTTCAGCTACGAGGTGGTCACCGCCCACAACGGCTGCCTGCAGATGGAAGTGACCGTGCACGGCAAGATGGCCCATGCCGCCGTGCCGCACACCGGCGTGGACGCACTGCAGGGCGCGGTGCACATCCTGAACGCGCTGTATGCACAAAACGATGAATACAAGAAGATCACGTCCAACGTCGCGGGCATCAAGCACCCGTACCTGAACGTGGGCCGCATCGAGGGCGGCACCAACACCAACGTGGTCCCAGGCAAGGTCACGTTCAAGCTCGACCGCCGCATGATTCCGGAAGAAAACCCGGTGGAGGTGGAAGCCGCCATCCGCCACACCATCACACAGGCAACAGCCGAGCGTGCTGGCCTCAGCGCCGAGATCAAACGGCTGCTGCTGGCCAATGCCATGACGCCGCTGGCGGGCAACCAGCCGCTGGTCGATGCGATCCAGAAGCACGCCCTGGCCGTGATCGGCGAGCCCGTGCCCGCCGTGGGCACACCGCTGTACACCGATGTGCGCCTGTATGTGGAGCGCGGCATCCCCGGCGTGATCTACGGCGCGGGGCCACGCACCGTGCTGGAATCGCACGCGAAGCGCGCCGACGAGCGGCTGCAGCTGGAAGACCTGCGCCGGGCCACCAAGGTCATCGCAAGGGCGCTGCGCGACCTGCTGGTCTAAAAGCCAGCGAATGTGGGTGTGTCGCGCGCCGCGCGATGGCCCTCCACACCCAGCCCCTCTGATACCAATGGGTTAGTCAGAATTCATTCAGGTTGCCCGGCAATCGGGTTATCCTGTGGGCCATCGCAGTCCAAAACCCTGCCCTGTAGTCCACCGCAGGGAACCTGCCCGCCGCTTGACCTGTGCGTTGCGGGCACCTCGCCAGGCCTGCCGCACACCTGCGGACCCGCCTGACCGAGGCAGACTGATGTGACCGCTGCGGCGCTCTCCTCGGGTGCAGGCCTTGCACACCATCCGAGGGCCCTACGCGGCCTGTGAATGAACCGATACCGCTTCGAGGCATGGCGCCCTTGCGCCTGCCGCTGAATCCCGTGAAAGCCTCCCACTTTTTCGTATGACCCAGAATCTGTCCGCCGCCGAACAAGCCCTGCGCGATGCCGCGCGTGAATACCACCGCAACCCCAGCCGGGGCAAGATTTCCGTCACGCCCACCAAGCCGCTGTCCAACCAGCGCGACCTGTCCCTGGCTTATTCGCCTGGCGTGGCCTACCCCTGCCTGGACATCCAGGCCGACCCTTCCAAGGCGTTTGACTACACCTCGCGCGGCAACCTCGTGGGCGTGATCACCAACGGCACCGCTGTGCTGGGCCTGGGCGACATCGGCCCGCTGGCCGGCAAGCCGGTGATGGAAGGCAAGGGCTGCCTGTTCAAGAAGTTTGCCGGTGTGGACGTGTTTGACATCGAACTGGCCGAGCGCGACCCCGACAAGCTCATCGAGATCATCGCCAGCCTGGAGCCCACGCTCGGCGGCATCAACCTCGAAGACATCAAGGCCCCCGAGTGCTTCTACATCGAGCGCGAGCTGAGCAAGCGCATGAACATTCCGGTGTTCCATGACGACCAGCACGGCACGGCCATCATCAGCAGCGCTGCGCTGCTCAACGGACTGGAGCTGGTGGGCAAGCAAATTGGCGACGTGAAGGTGGCCGTCTCTGGCGCCGGTGCCGCCGCCATTGCCTGCCTGAATGTGATGGTGGGCCTGGGCGTGAAGCGCGAAAACATTTTCGTGTGCGACTCCAAGGGCGTGATCTACGAAGGCCGCCCCGGTGGTCTGGACGAGTCCAAAGCCCAATACGCGCAAAAGACCGACGCGCGTACGCTGGCTGACGCGGTGAACGGCGCCGACGTGTTCCTGGGCTGTTCGGCCCCTGGCGTGCTCACGGCCGAGATGGTCAAGACGATGGCCGAGAGGCCCATCATCCTGGCACTGGCCAACCCCGAGCCCGAAATCCGCCCCGAGCTGGCCAAGGCCGTGCGGCCCGATTGCATCATTGCCACCGGCCGTTCGGACTACCCGAACCAGGTGAACAACGTGCTGTGCTTCCCGTACATCTTCCGTGGCGCGCTGGACTGCGGCGCCACCAAGATCACCGAAGCCATGAAGCTGGCCTGCGTGCGCCAGATTGCCGACCTGGCCAAGGCCGACATCAGCGAAGAGGTGGCCAACGCGTATGCAGGCAAGGAGCTGACCTTTGGCCCCGACTACCTGATCCCCACACCGTTTGACTCGCGCCTGATCCTCAAGATCGCGCCTGCGGTGGCCAAGGCTGCGGCCGAATCCGGTGTGGCCACGCGCCCCATCGAAGACATGGATGCCTACAAGGAAAGCCTGTCGCGCTTTGTTTACCAAACCGGCATGCTCATGCGCCCCGTGATCACGGCCGCAAAGGCCCTGCCCGATGCGAAAAAGCGTGTGGCCTATGCCGACGGCGAAGACGAGCGCGCCCTGCGTGCAGCGCAGCTGGCCATCGACGACAAGATTGCCCACCCCATCCTCATCGGCCGCCCTGCCGTCATTGCCGCCCGCATTGAAAAGGCTGGCCTGCGCATGCAGATCGGCAAGGATGTGGAAGTGTGCAACCCCGAAGACGATCCACGCTTCCGCCAGTATTGGGAAACCTACCACCAGCTCATGAAGCGCGAAGGCGCCACACCCGAGGTAGCCAAGGCGGCCGTGCGCCGCTCCAACACCATCATCGCCTCGCTGATGGTGAAGCTGGGCGATGCCGACGCCATGATCTGCGGCCTGGTGGGCACCTATGAAACCCACCTGGAGCGCATCCGCAACATCCTGGGCCATGCCCCCGGCGCCACCAACTACGCCGCGCTGAACGCGTTGATGACGGACCGCAACGGCACCCTGTTCATTGCAGACACCTACGTGAACGAAGACCCCACGGCGCAGGAGCTGGCCGACATTGCCTGGATGTCGGTGCAGGAAGTGCAGCGCTTTGGCCTGCCACCCAAGGTGGCGTTCCTGTCGCATTCGAGCTACGGTTCGTCCAAGCGCGCCTCGGCCCGCAAGATGCGTGAAGCGCGCGATCTGTTCGTAGCGGCCCACCCCGAGATCGAATGCGACGGCGAACTGCACGGTGACGCCGCGCTGGAGCCAGGCATCCGCAACGCGTACATGGCAGATTCCACGCTCAGCGGCTCGGCCAACCTGCTGATCTGCCCGAACATTGACGCAGCCAACATCCTCTACAACGTGCTCAAGACCACCACCAGCGGCGGTGTGACGGTGGGCCCGATCCTGATGGGTGCGGCGGCTGCGGCCTACATCCTGACGCCGGCCGCCACCGTGCGCCGCGTGTTCAACATGACGGCCCTGGCCGTGGCCAGCGCTGCGGCGCGCGCCGCCTGATTCGATCAGGCTCTGACACAAGAAAGGCCCCGAGGGGCCTTTCTTTTTGGGTGTATCGATACGCAGGTCTTTGCCCGGCCTGCGTCAGCGCACAGACACATCCACAAAGTCCGCCACCGGCGGCAGATGTTCGGCCAGCCAGTCCGAGTCCAGTGGCAGCGCCCGCTTGATTTCCTCACGCAGGCTGGCAATGGTGTCGGCGGGGGACTTGGGCTCCTCCAGCCCAATCTCGGCCAGCAGCATGGCCACATGCACGATGCCGCCCAGGCGACAAAACGGCACAGCGGCCACGGGGTCTTCAGCAGTTTCCAGCGCACGCACGATCGAATCAGGAAAGCGCCAGCGCCTGGCCAACGCAGCCGTCAGCTGCGCCCCGCTAAAGCCCAGCAGGCGCTTTTCACGCTCCCAGCGGCCGCCGTACAGGATGTCGCCGTCCTGCATCGTGGCCACCCTGGATCCCGCGCCACGTCGGGCATGGTGCGCCAGTGCACGTTGTCAAGAAAAACCCGGTCAGGTGTGGCATGGGTGAGCCCTCTCGTGGCTCTTTGAAAACCCGAAGACGCAAGCCTTCGGGCTGAAGTGCAACGGGCTGCGCATCCATCCCCAGAAGCACCGACCAGCAACGCCTGTGATCTGCGATGCCATGCCCTGTTTTTTGGATGCTGCGACTTCGTTGCACCGCTGCGGCCGTGCACCCATCTGCGCGTTGATTCCAATCCGATGCCACCGCACACGCACCATTGCGGGAAACACTTCATGCCTGGGTGCACCACTTCGGTGAGGAAGGGTTTGCCGTGCCGCGCCGCCCTTGCAAAGACCCGACAGCGCGCTTGAAAGCGGGCATCTTTTTTGCTGCATGGCTTGTACAGCCAAGGCATGACTGCCTTTTCCTTCTGTTTTTTATTTGGCAACCGCCAGGAGCTATCCCATGAAAAAAAGAACCTTCATGCACACCGCAGCGGCACTGGCGCTGGCCAGCGCATTGCCCGTGGCGCATGCGCAGAGCACGCCCATCAAGTTCCAGCTGGACTGGCGTTTTGAAGGCCCAGCGGCGCTGTTCCTGCAACCCGTGGCCAAAGGCCACTTCAAGGCGGCTGGCCTGGATGTGACGGTGGATGCAGGCAACGGCTCCGGCGGTGCGGTGCAGCGCGTGGCCTCGGGCACGTACGACATGGGCTTTGCCGACTTGGCCGCAGTGATGGAATTCCACGCCAACAACCCCGACGCGCAGAACAAGCCCGTGGCGGTGATGATGGTCTACAACAACACGCCCGCATCGGTCATGGCGCTGAAAAAGAGCGGCATCACCAAGCCCGCCGACCTGGCGGGCAAGAAGCTGGGCGCCCCCGTGTTCGACGCAGGCCGCCGCGCGTTCCCTATCTTCCAGAAGGCCAACGGCATTGGCGCCGTGACCTGGACCGCCATGGACCCGCCACTGCGCGAAACCATGCTGGTGCGCGGCGACGTGGACGCCATCACCGGCTTCACCTTCACCTCGCTGCTGAACCTGGAAGCGCGCGGCGCCAAGGCCGCCGACGTGGTGGTGCTGCCCTATGCCGACTTTGGCGTGAAGCTGTACGGCAACGTGATCATTGCCAGCCCCAAGCTCATCAAGGAAAACCCTGCCGCCATCAAGGCGTTCCTGTCGGCCTTCACCAAGGGCGCCAAGGAAGTCATCGCCAACCCCGCTGCCGCCATCGAGCATGTAAAGGCGCGCGATGGCATCGTGAACGTGCCGCTCGAAACTCGCCGCCTGCAGCTGGCCATCGACACCGTCATCAACAGCCCCGACGCGCGCGCCGAAGGGTTTGGCAAGGCCGTACCCGGCCGCCTGTCGCTGATGGCATCGCAGGTGTCTGACGCGTTCAACACCAAGACGCGCGTGAACGCCGACGACGTGTGGAACCCCAGCTTCCTGCCCAGCACGGCGGAACTCAACATCCTGCCCAAGAAGTAATACTATCAATTTGATAGCTGCTAGCGCTTGATAGACAAGCGCCAGCAGCCATTTTCATTAAAAAGCAAGAACGACCTTCCATGCAGGCTGCCGATTCCTATTTTGTGGACTTTCGCAATGTCTGGCTCGCCTACAACGACGAGCTGCGCGCCAAGAACCAGTTTGCGGTCGAAGCCATCGACCTGCAGGTGCGGCGCGGCGAGTTCATCGCCATCGTTGGCCCCTCGGGCTGCGGCAAATCCACCTTCATGAAGCTGGCCACGGGGCTGAAGATGCCCTCCATGGGCAAGATATTCATCGACGGCCAGCCGGTGACGGGGCCGCTCAAGGTGTCGGGCATGGCGTTTCAGGCGCCTTCGCTGCTGCCCTGGCGCACCACGGTGGACAACGTGCTACTGCCGCTCGAAATCGTCGAGCCCTACCGCAGCAACTTCAAGCAAAAGCGCAAGGAGTACGAAGAACGCGCCCGCAAGCTGCTGCAGAAAGTGGGCCTCGCGGGCTATGAGGACAAGTTTCCCTGGCAGCTGTCGGGCGGCATGCAGCAGCGCGCCAGCATCTGCCGCGCGCTGATCCACGAGCCCAAGATGCTGCTGCTGGACGAGCCGTTTGGCGCGCTGGATGCCTTCACGCGCGAAGAGCTGTGGTGCATCCTGCGCGACCTGTGGACCGAGCAGCAGTTCAACGTGATCCTGGTCACGCACGACCTGCGCGAATCGGTCTTCCTGGCCGACACGGTGTATGTGATGAGCAAGAGCCCCGGCCGGTTTGTGGTGAAGAAGGAGATCGAGCTGCCCCGCCCGCGCGACCTGGAGGTGACCTATACCAAGGAATTCACCGACATCGTGCATGAACTGCGCGGCCACATCGGCGCCCTGCGAAAAGCAGGCGCGCCCATCCAGCCATAAGAACAAAGAAAGCGCCTCATCCCCATGCACAAGAAAACCGTGGAGCGCTGGTCCCCCTGGATCCTGCTCGTCGCCACCATCCTGCTGTGGCAAATCATCTGCTCGGCCTTCAGCATCCCTGAATACCTGTTCCCCAGCCCCTGGGCCATCGGCGTGCAGCTGGTGGAGTTCAGCGGCGTCATCGCGGGCCATGCCTGGCGCACCTTCTGGGTCACCATGGCGGGCTTTGGCATCGCCATCGTCGTAGGCGTGCTGCTGGGTTTTGTGATCGGCAGCTCGCGCATCGCCTATGCCGCCGTGTACCCGCTGATGACGGCCTTCAACGCGCTGCCCAAGGCCGCCTTTGTGCCCATCCTGGTGGTGTGGTTCGGCATCGGCGTGGGCCCGGCCATCCTCACGGCGTTCCTCATCAGCTTCTTCCCCATCATGGTCAACATCGCCACGGGCCTGGCCACGCTGGAGCCCGAGCTGGAAGACGTGCTGCGCGTGCTGGGCGCCAAGCGCTGGGACGTGCTGACCAAGGTGGGGCTGCCCCGCTCCATGCCGTACTTCTACGGCTCGCTCAAGGTCGCCATCACACTGGCCTTTGTGGGCACCACGGTGTCCGAAATGACCGCAGCCAACGAAGGCATTGGCTACCTGCTGATCAGCGCGGGCTCGTCCATGCAGATGGGTCTGGCCTTTGCGGGCCTGATGGTGGTGGGCGCCATGGCCATGGTGATGTACGAGCTGTTCAGCTGGATCGAAAAGCGCACCACAGGGTGGGCGCACCGGGGCTCGCAAGGCGAGTGAGTTTGCACGGGCGGTTTTCAAAAACTCACCGAAAATGCCACCCAGCGCTTATACATAAAGCGCTAGCAGCTACATTTTTAGGAGCAAACAGCGCCACCCACGGTGTGGGATCAACGCCGCCGCTATACTTCGCGCCCCGTTGCACCGCAGGACCGCCTGGCATGCGCTTCACCGCTTTTTTCCACCCGCTGGCCCGCATTGCCACCGTGACCATGCTGGCAGCCCTGACCTTGGCTGGATGTGGCAGCACCACCCCCGCCCGGCCCGACGCGGTGATGCAGCCTGCTCTTTCCTACTCCGCTCCCCCTGTCCGCATCGGCATCGCCCTGGGCGGTGGCGCAGCCAAAGGGTTCGCGCACATTGGTGTCATCAAGATGCTGGAGGCCAACGGCTTTGCGCCTGCGGTGGTCTCGGGCACCAGCGCAGGCAGCGTGGTGGGCGCGCTCTACGCCAGTGGAATGAACGCCTTTGAAATGCAGGAAAAAGCCGTGGCGCTGGACGAGGCCAAGATCCGCGACCTGCAGCTCTCGTCGGGTGGCCTGGTGCTGGGCCAGAAGCTCGAAGACTATGTGAACGAGCAGGTGCGCCGCAAGCCACTGGAGCAGATGGCCAAGCCTTTTGTGGTCGTGGCCACGCGGCTGGAAGACGGCGAGCGCACCGTGTTTGCACGCGGCAACACGGGCCAGGCCGTGCGCGCATCGAGCAGCGTGCCCGGCGTGTTCCAGCCCGTCACCATCGGCAAGTACCACTTTGTGGACGGCGGCATCGTGAGCCCCGTGCCGGTGGATGCCGCGCGCCAGCTGGGCGCCGACATCGTGATTGCGGTGGACATCTCCAACAAAGCGCGGGGCCAGACGCCGGGCGACATGCTGGGCACGCTGGGCCAGTCGATCGCCATCATGGGTCAGAAGCTCGGTCAGGCGGAGCTGGCGCGGGCTGATGTGGTCATTCGCCCGCAGGTTCTGGACATTGGCTCGGCCGATTTCAGCCAGCGCGCCAACGCCATCCTGGAAGGCGAAAAAGCCGCCTTGGCTGTGATGCCCCAGATCCGCGAACGCGTCGCCCAACTGCAGGCCGAGCGCGCCAACGCTGCACGCGCCGCACAGCAAAAAGCCGCAGAAGCCCAATACCAGACCTGCCTTGAAAAGCGCAGCAGCCTGCAAAAATTGGCAGGCATGGCGCGGCTGGACGACTCCTGCACGGCGCCGAAGTAGACAAACTAGCACTCAGGAGACGCATCCGCCACACGCCCCTGCGGTACAGTCCACAGCACGCTACTACAGCGCCTTTGACCACCCTCCCGCTCACGCCATGTCGTCCCCCTTCTCCGCCGTCAAACCCAGCCTCAAACTGGCCGACCAGGTTGCCAGCACGCTGGAGACCGAAATCCGCGCGGGTCGCATTCAGGCGTCAGAGAAGCTCCCTACCGAGGCTGCACTGGCGCAGCAGTTTGAGGTGAGCCGTACCGTGGTGCGCGAGGCGATTTCGCGCCTCAAATCGCTGGGCCTGGTGGATTCACGCCAGGGCAGCGGCGTGTACGTCAAAGCGCCGGGCATTGAGCCCCTGCACTTTGACCTGCCCCATGCCGCATCGCGCGAGGCAGTCATGCAAATTGTGGAAGTGCGCCGCGCTCTGGAGTCTGAAGTGGCCGAACTGGCAGCGCAACGCCGCAGTGAAGCCGATGTGCAGGCCATTCGCGAAGCCATGCAGCGCATCAGCGACGCCGTGCAAGCCGGGCGCGACGGGGCCGAGGAAGACGTGGAATTTCACCGCGCCATCGCCCGCGCAGCGGGCAATCCTTTTTTGATCAGCACGCTGGACTATCTGGCCCGGTTTCTTCAAGGCGCCACCCGCGTCACCCGGGCCAACGAGGCGCGGCGCTCTGACTTCGCACAGGCAGTGACGCAGGAACACGAGCAGATCGTGCGGGCCATTGAATCTGGCGATGCGCGTGGGGCCCGCAACGCGGCCACCGAACACATGTGCAATGCACTGCGCCGCATTGAGCAAGCCGACACCACCTTCTGGGCGCAAGACGGTGCCCGGCTGGCGCAACCCCTGGTGGGCGAGGCGCCGCCCTCACCACGCGCCTGAACCGCGCCATGTCGGGCGTGTTGCAGACGCCTGCACCGCTCACCTGCGACAGAAGCCAGCCCCCCAGCAGAGGTCGAGACCCAAACAACTTCAGGGTTAACCCGTAATCAGACGTTGTTTTAAATTTGTATGATAACCATATAAACACATCACAAAAGAGCCCTGCTGCGTGCACGGCCTTTTCCTCCCGGAGATACCCAGTCCATGTCCACCCTCGCACTTCTCGGCATCGGCGCCGGCAGCATTGCCCTGCTCCTGTTGCTCATCATCCGCTGGCAGGTCCACGCCTTCGTGGCCATGATGCTGGTGAGCTTTCTGGTGGCGTTTGCCACGGGCATGCCGATTGGCGACATCATCAGCACGCTGATTGCGGGCATGGGCGGCACGCTGGGTTCGGTGGCCATCCTGGTGGCGCTGGGCTCCATGCTGGGGCGCATGATTGAGGTCTCGGGCGGCGCAGCCAGCCTGGCCAACCGCTTCACGCAACTGCTGGGCCCCACACGGGTGCCCATGGCCCTCACGGCCGCCGCGTTGGTACTGGCCATTCCGGTGTTTTTTGATGTGGGCTTCATCATCCTGGTGCCCATCGTCTACGGTTTTTGCAAGGCTGCGGGCGTCAACCCCATCAAGTTCGGTCTGCCCGTGGCGGGCATCATGCTGGCCGCGCACGTGGTGGTGCCACCGCACCCCGGCATCGTGGGCGGGGCGGCCATCGTCAAGGGCGACATTGGCTGGATCACCATCATTGGCCTGGCCATCTGCATCCCGCTGGCGGCGCTGGCGCAGGTCGTTTCGGGCTGGCTCAACCGCAAGGGCTACCCCATGCTGCCGACCACGGCCGAGCAGTTTGCGGCCTTTGGCAAGGGCGAAGAAAGCACGGCATCCAAAGCCCGCAGCGCACCGGGCGTGGGCACCATCATGGCGCTGATCCTGATCCCGCTGGCCCTCATCATGGCGGGCACCACCGGGGCCACGCTGCTGCCCAAGGGCGACAGTCTGCGCAACGTGCTCGGCTTCATTGGCTCGCCCATTTTTGCGCTGATGGTGGCCGTGGGCCTGGCGATGTTTCTGCTGGGCCGCAACCAGGGCTGGAACCGCGAGCGCACCAACGCCATCATGGAATCTGCCCTGCCCCCTGCTGCCACCGTGATCCTGGTGACGGGTGCAGGCGGCGTGTTTGCCAAGGTGCTCACCGCCAGCGGCATTGGCGCGGCGCTGTCGCAAAGCCTCACCGCTACTCACCTGCCGCTCATCCTGCTGGCGTTCATCATTGCGCTGGCCCTGCGCGCCGCACAGGGCTCGGCCACCGTGGCCATCATCACCACCTGCGGCCTGCTGGCCGATGCGATGGCGGGTGGCGGGTATTCCCCCTTGCAAGTGGCGCTGCTCACGGTTGCCATTGGCTTTGGCAGCCTGGGCCTGTCGCACGTCAACGATTCGGGCTTCTGGATCGTGACCCGCTACCTGGGCCTGAGCGTGGGCGATGGCCTGCGCACCTGGACGGTGCTGACCACGGTGCTGGGCTTGGCGGGTTTTGCCCTCACTGCCTTGCTGTGGATGCTGGTGGCCTGAGCCCACTGTTTTGAATTTCTTTGAAGGACTGACAACATGACCAAACCCACCGTCGGCATCATCGGCCTGGGCGCCATGGGCGCTGGCATTGCCAAGACCCTGCGCAACAACGGTTTCACCATCCACGTGTGCGACGTGCGTCCCGGCGTGGCCGATGCCTTTGTGGCAGACGGTGGCACGGCACACGCCACGACGGCGGCATTGGCGGCGGTGAGCGATGTGGTGGTGTCGGTGGTGGTGAATGCCGCGCAGACCGAGAGCGTGCTGTTTGGCGATGACGGCAAGGGCGGTGCAGCCAGCGCCATGCGCCCCGGCAGCACCTTTGTGATGTGCTCCACGGTGGACCCGAACTGGTCGGTGGCACTGGAGGCGCGCCTGAACGCCCTGGGCCTGCACTATGTGGACGCCCCCATCTCCGGCGGTGCCGCCAAGGCCGCGTCGGGCCAGATGACGATGATGACCTCGGCCAAGCCTGAGGCCTATGCCGCGGCCAACGCCGTGCTCGACGGCATGGCCGGCAAGGTGTACCGCCTGGGCGACAAGGCGGGCGCAGGCAGCAAGGTCAAGATCATCAACCAGCTGCTGGCCGGTGTGCACATTGCCGTGGCCGCCGAAGCCATGGCCCTGGGCCTGCGCGAAGGCGTGGAGGCCAGCGCCTTGTATGAAGTGATCACGAACAGCGCAGGCAACAGCTGGATGTTTGAAAACCGCATGGCCCATGTGCTGGCGGGCGACTACACGCCGCTGTCGGCTGTCGATATCTTCGTGAAGGATCTGGGCCTGGTGCTGGACACCGCACGCGCCAGCAAATTCCCCCTGCCCCTGGCGGCCACCGCGCACCAGATGTTCATGCAAGCATCCACCGCAGGCTTTGCCAAGGAAGATGACAGCGCCGTGATCAAGATTTTCCCCGGCATCACTCTGCCCGAAGGCAAGGAGAAAAAGGCATGACACGCGCGTTGCTGGGCTGCATTGCCGACGACTTTACCGGCGCGACCGACCTGGCCAACAACCTGGTGCGCGCAGGCATGCGCGTGGTGCAGGCCATGGGCGTGCCCACGGCACCTTTGGATACCGAGGCCGATGCCATCGTGGTCGCGCTCAAGTCACGCACCATTCCCAAGGACGAGGCCATCGCCCAGTCGCTTGAGGCGCTGAAGTGGCTGCAGGCGCAAGGCGCCGAGCAAATCTATTTCAAGTACTGCTCCACCTTTGACAGCACGGCCGATGGCAACATCGGCCCCGTGACCGATGCGCTGATGCAGGCCCTGGGCACCGACTTCACCATCGCCACGCCCGCGTTCCCCGACAACAAGCGCACCGTGTTCAAGGGCTACCTGTTTGTGGGCGATGTGCTGCTCAGCGAGAGCGGCATGCAGAACCACCCGCTCACGCCCATGACCGACCCCAACCTGGTGCGCGTGCTGCAAGCGCAGACACCCAGCCGCGTGGGCCTGATCGACCACAGTGTGGTCGATCAGGGCGAGGCCGCCATCCGCGCACGCATCAATCAACTGCAGGCCGAGGGCGTTCGCATGGCTGTGGTCGATGCGGTGTCCAACGCCGACCTGCTGCGCCTGGGCCCGGCCCTCAAGGGCATGCCGCTGGTCACCGCGGGCTCGGGCGTGGCCATAGGCCTGCCGGGCAACTTTGGCGTGGCCCCCTGCAACGAGGCCGCCCGCCTGCCTGCCGCACAAGGGCTGCAGGCCATCGTGTCGGGCAGCTGCTCTGTGGCCACCAACCAGCAGGTCATGGATTTCATCAAGGCAGGCAAGCCCGCCCTGGCCATTGACCCGCTGCGCATTGCGGCAGGCGTGGACGTGGCCGCCGAAGCGCTGGCCTGGGCCGAAGGCCACATCGGCCAAGGCCCGGTGCTGGTGTATTCCACCGCCGAGCCCTCGGCCGTGCGCGCCATTCAGGGCAAGCTGGGCTCTGAAAAGGCCGGTGCCATGGTGGAGGAAACCATTGCCGCCATTGCACGCGGCCTGGTGCAGCGCGGTGTGCGCCAGCTCATCGTGGCGGGTGGTGAGACATCCGGTGCCTGCGTGCAGGCCCTGGGCATCACGCAAATGCGCATTGGCGCGCAGATTGACCCCGGCGTGCCGTGGTGCCATGCCGTGGCACCCGACGCCAGGGACGGGCTGCACATCACGCTGAAGTCGGGCAACTTTGGCAGCACCGACTTTTTCACCAAGGCTTTTGCACAATTGCAGGCATGACCTCACCCCCCGCCTTCATGGATGAAGCCCAAGCCCGCGACGAGATCTGCCGCGTAGGCCGCAGCCTGTTTGAGCGGGGCTATGTGCACGCCACCGCAGGCAACATCAGCGTGCGCCTGGCCGATGGCTACCTCATCACCCCCACCGATGCCTGCCTAGGCACGCTACAGCCTGAGCGGCTGGCGCGCCTGGACGCACAAGGCCAGCAGGTGGCGGGCGACCGGGCCAGCAAGACCATTGCGCTGCACCGGCAGATTTACGAGGCCTCTGCTTCGACAGCCGCCCCAGCGCGCTGCGTGATCCACACCCACAGCACGCACCTGGTGGGCTGCTCGCTGCAAGCCGACACCGCTGCAGACGGGGAATTGGCAGCGGATGCGCAATTGCTGCCGCCCATCACGCCCTACTTTGTGATGAAGGTAGGCCGCGTGCCGCACATCCCCTACCACCGCCCCGGCGATGCCGCAGCGGCAGCACTGGTGGCACAGACCATCACCCGCTATGCCGCCCAGGGCAGCCCGGTGCGCGCCGTGATGCTGGCACGCCTGGGCCCCAATGTGTGGCACGACACGCCCACCGCTGCCATGGCCGTGCTGGAGGAACTGGAAGAAACCGCCCGCCTGTGGCTGCTGTGCCAGCCCCGCCCCACCCCGCTGACCGAGCCCCAGATTGAACAACTGCGCCAGACCTTTGGCGCGCAGTGGTAAGGCCCTGCCTTCACCATCAGACAGAAAGACACCCATGCCCCGCTTTGCCGCCAACCTGTCCATGCTCTACAACGACGTGGACTTTCTCGACCGCTTTGCCGCCGCTGCGCGCGATGGCTTCAAGGCGGTGGAGTACCTCTTCCCTTACGCCTACCCTGCGCAAGAGTTGGCCCAGCGCCTGCAAGCCAATGGCCTGCAGCAGGTGCTGTTCAATGCACCACCCGGTAACTGGGACGCAGGCGAGCGCGGGCTGGCCTGCCTGCCGGGACGTGAGGCCGAATTCCGCGAAGGCATCGCCAAAGCCATCGACTATGCCAAGGCCTTGCAATGCCCCCGCATCCATGTCATGGCCGGGCTGGTACCCCAGGGGGTCGATGCAGCCACCGTGCGCGCTACCTACATCGCCAACCTGCGCTACGCCGCCGAGCAGGCTGCGCCGCACGGCATCCAGATCCTGCTGGAGCCCATCAATGGCCGCGACATGCCCGGCTTCTTCCTGAGCCGCCAGGACCAGGCCCACGCGCTGATCGCCGAGATCAGCGCCGCCAACGTGAAGGTGCAGATGGACCTGTACCACTGCCAGATCGTGGAAGGCGACCTGGCCATGAAGGTGCGCCAATACCTGCCCACCGGCAACGTCGGCCACTTCCAGATTGCCGGTGTGCCCGAGCGGCACGAGCCCGATGTGGGCGAAGTGAACTACACCTACCTGTTCAAGTTGCTGGACAGCCTGGGTTACGACGGCTGGATTGGCTGCGAATACCGCCCCGCGCGCGGTACGGCAGTCCATGCCACCAGCGACGGGCTGGGCTGGCTCAAGCCCTGGCTCTGAGGAAACGAGCGTATTTCAGCCCGCCACGGGCATCGATTCCACGCAAACGAAGTCACCCGAGCGGGCATCAAAATCCCAGCGCTGAGCAAAACGATTAGGGTATTGCCGCCCCAGCGAACCCGTGGGCTCTGACTGCATCTGCAACACCACCAGACTATTGGGTTGCCCACTGCGCAGGCGGCGCGACACGGCCGTGCCTGCCTGCATGGACCACAAACCCGGCAAGGGTTGGAGCAAGGCCGGATGGTGCACATGGCCTGAGAGCAACATGTGGGCACCCGCATCGCGCCAGCGTTGCACGGCAGCGTTGGCGCCGTGGGGCCGGTGGGATCGATCCTCTGCACTGCGAGCCACCAAGGGGTGGTGACTGACTACGATGCGCCATGCCTGCGCGGGTGCAGACCGCAAGTCTTCCGCCACCCGCGCCACCTGCGCGGCCGATAGCGTGCCGCGCTCGTGTCGCCAAGGTCTGGTCGTGTTCACACCCACAATCCAGAACGGCCCCACCTGCCGCTGAGGTTCGAGCTGGGCTCCAAACTGCGATGCAAATCGTTGGTAGGCCCGGCCCCAACGCAGCCACCAGGCGAACAGGGGCAAGTCGTGGTTGCCGGCCAGCACCACGCGCTCATCCACCCCCAGGCCGCAAACAAAATCGTGCGCCAAGGCGAACTGCTGGCGTGTGGCACGCTGGGTCAGATCGCCCGAAACCACCACCACATCCACACGCAGCCGGTGCGCAAGCCGCTGCACTGCAGCGCACACCAGCGGGTCGTGCGCTCCAAAATGCAGATCGGAAAGATGCATCAATTTGTGCGTGGTGGCGATTGCCGACGCTGGTGCTGGATGCAAAACTTTCGCTTCGTTCTTGCCAAGCCCCAGCTCCTTGTCAGCCTCCACCTTCAACGACGGGGGAACGGGCGCTGCTTCATGACCTTCGTGGCGAAGCATGGCACCAGCGTTCCCCGCGACTGCAGGCAGTTCCTGGCGCATGGTGTTCAGGCAGGCGCCAGCGCAGGTTCAGCCAAGGGCGGCGCTGCGGCAGGTGGTGCGTTGGCAGGGTCGCGCTGCGGCAAATGTTCCAGCAGCGTTGGTGCCACCAGCCACAGGGGCCGCGTGTGTAGCGAAAAACACAGAGGCGCTTTCATGCGTTCGCGCTCGCCATCAAAAGCCACCTTCACGCTGGCCTTGCGCCACCCGGCAGGCGCCACACTCAGCTCGGCACAGGCCAGGCTTTGCACGGCCGGGTCGTCCTCCAGCTGGCCGGTAGCGGCGCGCCATACCGTGCGAGCCATGGCCCAGCGGCTTTGGGGTTTGAGCAACACCACGGCCAGCATCCCGCCCTGCGCCACCGATTCGGCTTGTGCCAAACCCACCTGTTCCAGTTGCAAGGGGTTGTTGCCCACAAACAGCGTGGTGACTTCGTGTTCCTGCTCTTGCATCTCCGTGCCCTGGCGGGTGCGCACAACCACGCGCCAGCGCCTCCGGGCAGAAGGGCGCAGCATGCTCCACACCGCAGCGGCCATGGCCACCGCGCGAGAGCGGCCCAGCTTGCGCGTGGCCTGCTCGCGCTCTGCCAGCAACCGGGGGTACAGCCCCACGCTGGCGTTGACCAAAAACACCCGGTCATTCACAAAGCCGACCTGCACCGGCCGCAACTCGCCCGCGCGCAGGGCTTCCAGCAGCTGCAGCACGGCGGCTTCAGCGTCCAGCTCCAAGCCTTGCTCGCGGCTGAAATAGTTGAAAGTCCCCATGGGCACCACGCCCATAGGCACACCGGCACGCAAGGCGGCTGCGGCCACCGCGTTGATGGTGCCATCTCCACCCGCCGCCACCAGCAAACCAGCGTTATCACGTGCAGCCTCTGCTGCGTGATCCGCCAATTGAACGATGTCACCCCGCTCACGCGGTATGTGCCACACCACGGGATGGTCGTGCTGAGCGAATGCACCACTCAGCTTTGCGCGCACCAGATCCAGATCAGCCCCTGGCCGCAGTGGAACCACCACATGGATGGGACTGTGGTGATGAAGGATCATGGGACTGTGCAAATCGGTCATGGGGATGAAAAGCGTGGTGGGCGTAACGATGCCTGTGAGGCCAAAGACCCGGCACGGGGCCGCTATTCAATGATCACGGCGCAGTAGCTACAGCGCAGCCAGCGGGCGGCGCCTTGGCGCGTCGGCGTGCGCCTACAGGCAGAACTGCGCATCGCAGCGCTAAACCCTGTGATCGCAACGGCCCCCCCCTTGCTGGGGTAAAAACCACGCTGCCAAAAGCTGCACAGGCTGGCCATTCGCTCGGCTGAAGACGATTGCAGAGCATCCGCTGCGTACGCAGTAACAACGCTTCCCCGCCCCGGTTTCCTTACCCCAAAAACACCTTTGAATTCATGGACCTGCACACGCTCGCCACCACTGTAGCCCGCCACCCCATTGCCCTTTGGCTGCTGGGAATGACTGCGGGCGCCTTGCTGGGCAGTGGCGCCTTGTGGGCCTTGAAAACCCTGCGCCACCGCCCCTCGCCTGTGCGGCATTTGCTTCACGCAGCCAGCGCCACCACTGTGATGCTGCTGAGCATGGCCGCAGCCGCTTGCGCCCTGCTGGCCGGGGGCGCATTGATGGCAGAGCTGGCCGAGGGCTGGCAGCGCACAGGCACCTGGAGCCGGGTGGACGAAAGCATTGCGCAGCAACTGCGCCTGCATGCAGACATGGCGGCCCTGCGGTGGTTTGGCGCACTCACCCACCTGGGGGACACCGCCGTGCTGACCACGCTGACCCTGGCGGTGACGGCCGCCCTGTGGTGGCGCAGGCACCGTTTGCTGGCCGTTGGCTGGCTGGTGGCCATGGCGGGCAATGGGCTGCTGACCAAGATTTTGAAAGACGTGTTCGCCCGCGTGCGGCCCGAGCATGTGCATGGGGCAGCGCAGGCCGATGGGTTCAGCTTTCCCAGCGGGCACAGCAGCGCCTCCATGGTCGCCTACGCCATGCTGGCCTACTTGGCGGTGCGGCTGCTGCCACGGGCCTGGCAGGTGCCCGCCGTGTGCTGCGCGGGCGCGCTGATCTTCACCACCGGCTGGAGCCGCGTGGTGCTGCATGTGCACTACGTGAGTGACGTGCTGGCCGGCTGGGTGCTGGGCGGCACCTGGATGGTGTGCACCGTGCTCATCATGGACAGCATGGCCCGCTGGCGGGGCGCGCCCGCCGCCCTGGCGCGGCAGTAAGACGGCGCGTCTCAGGCGATTCGGGCAATCACCGCACCCAGCGCTTGTGCAGTGCCCGCCGCTGCAGCCAAGGCCACGCGCCCAGCGCGGTGTGCCGTCACCTGCATCTCCATCTTCATGGCCTCCATCACGGCGATCACATCGCCCTCTTGCACCGTGTCGCCATCGGCCACTTTCCAGGCGTGCAGGTTGCCGGCGATGGGCGAGGTGACGGCGGCGGCATCCACCGCTGCCTCGGCTGGTGCGGCAGCAGCGCCCTGCCCGCCCGCAGTCGCCAAGCCTTGCAGCAGCACGGCAGGCAGGCCCAGCTGCACACGGCGGCCATCGATCTCGATGGCGGTGCGCAGCAGGCTGGTGTCTGCCACGGGCGCGGCCCGTACCGCAGCAGCCAGTGGCGTGGCGAAGTCGGATTCGATCCAGCGGGTGTGCACCTTGAATCCATCAGCCCCTACAAAGTCGGGGTGGTCGATGACGGCGCGGTGGAATGGCAGCACCGAGGCCACGCCTTCAATCTGAAACTCGCGCAACGCACGGCGGGCGCGGGCCAGGGCCTGCTCTCGAGTGGCGCCGGTGACGATGAGCTTGGCCATGAGCGAATCGAACGTGCCGGGCACGGCAGAGCCCGTCTGCACGCCCGTATCGAGCCGTACGCCAGGGCCCGAGGGGGCATCAAAGCGCTGCACGGGCCCTGGTGTGGGCAAAAAGCCCCGGCCCACGTCTTCGGCGTTGATGCGGAACTCGAACGAGTGGCCCAGCGGCGCGGGCGTTTGCGTGATGGACAGCGGCAGGCCATCGGCCACGCGCAGTTGCTCCACCACCAGGTCCACACCCGTGGTTTGCTCGGTCACAGGGTGCTCCACCTGCAGGCGGGTGTTGACCTCCAGGAACGAGATGGCGCCGCTCCGGCTCAGCAAAAACTCCACCGTGCCTGCGCTCACGTAGCCTGCGGCGGCGCAGATGTCGCGCGCAGCGGTGTGGATGCGTTCGCGCTGGGCATCGCTCAAAAACGGAGCGGGGGCCTCTTCCACCAGCTTCTGGTTGCGCCGCTGCAGCGAGCAATCGCGCGTGCCCAGCACCACCACGTTGCCGTGGGTGTCGGCCAGCACCTGGGCTTCGATGTGGCGGGGCTTGTCGAGGAACTGCTCCACAAAGCACTCGCCCCGGCCAAAGGCGGTGACGGCTTCGCGCACAGCGGATTCATACAGCTCGGCTACTTCGTCCATGCGCCACGCGATCTTCATGCCCCGCCCACCGCCGCCAAACGCGGCCTTGATGATGATGGGCAGGCCGTGTTGCTCGGCAAAGGCCAGCACTTCGCTCGCGTCCTTCACCGGGTCGGGCGTGCCCACCACCAGCGGTGCGCCCACCTGCAGCGCAATCTTGCGTGCAGACACCTTGTCGCCCAGTTGGGCAATGGTGGCGGGGCGCGGCCCAATCCAGGCCAGGCCGGCGTCGATCACGGCCTGGGCAAAGGCGGCGTTTTCCGAAAGGAAGCCGTAGCCAGGGTGCACCGCATCGGCCCCGCTTTTTTTGGCGATGGCCAGGAGCTTTTCGACGTTGAGGTAGGTGTCCGCAGGGCGGTCACCGTCCAGCCCATAGGCTTCATCGGCCATGCGGGTGTGCAGCGCGTCGATGTCGGCATTGGCATACACAGCGACGGACTGCACGCCGTAGTCGGCGCAGGCGCGGGCGATGCGGACGGCGATCTCGCCTCGGTTGGCGATCAGGACTTTTTTCATCGTGAACTTTCAAATAGGTGTCAAGGCGTAGGGGCCACGCCTGCGGGTATCAGCTCTGCAAACGGTTGAATCGGGTTGAACCGCAACCACGCGCCCACAGGGATCTGCCCTGCCCGGTCAAGGTGGTACGGCGCCACGCAGCCAATGACCGGGTAGCCGCCCGTGAGCGGGTGGTCGGCCAAAAACAGCACGGGCTGCCCGCTGGGAGGCACCTGCAAGGCGCCCAGGGCCGCGCCTTCGCTGGGCAGCTCGCCGGTGATGGCGCGGTCCAAAGGCACCTCGCCCGCCAGGCGCAGGCCTACGCGGTTGGACTGGGGCGTGACCTGCCAGCGCTGCGAAGCAAAGCGGGCAATGGCCTCGGGGGTGAACCAGTCGGTGCGCGGGCCCATCACCACGTCCAGCACCACTTCTTGCTCCAGCGTGGGCAAATCAGCAGGCGGCAGCTCGGGGGCGGCTACCACGCTGGTGGCTGGCGCGGGTTGCACGGCCAGCCAGTCGCCCACGGCCACGGGCGCGGGGCCGACATGGGCCAGGGTGTCGGTGGCGCAGCTGCCCATCACGGGCGCTTCGGCAAAGCCGCCGCGCACGGCGACGTAGCAGCGTGCGCCTGCGGTGGGTTGGCCCACGGCCAGCATGTCGCCATCGGCCAGGGCCACAGGTTCGTAACGTGGCACAGACCAGCGCTGGCCGTCGGCCGTGGTCAGCGTCAGCACGGCATCGGCCCCGGTGACGGCCACCACGTTATCGCCCACGCTGCGCAGTTGCAGGCCGCCGCCCACGGTCTCCAGCGCAGCGGCGTTGCTGGCATTGCCCACCAGGCGGTTGGCGGCCTTGAGGGCGGCCTGGTCCATGGCGCCTGAGGCCGATACACCCTGCCCGGCCTGACCGTGGCGGCCCAGGTCCTGGAAGACAGTGAGCAGGCCCGTGGCACGCACCTGCAGCGCGGTGTGCCCGGCGGCCAGGTGGTGCTGCGTGCGGCCAGCGGGTTTGGGGTCTTTTTGGCCTCCAGCGCTTTCTGAATAAGCGCTAGCAGCTATGTTTTTAGTAGCAATATCCACAAAGCGCACGCGGTAGCCGGGCTGTAGCAAGGCGGGTTGCGCGCGGGTGATGTCCCACATGGCTACAGGCGTGGTGCCAATGATTTGCCAGCCACCGGGGCTGGCCTGCGGGTACACGCCGCTGAAGGTACCGGCCAAGCCCACAGAGCCTGCAGGCAGGCGCGTGCGCGGGGTGCTGCGGCGTGGCACGTTCAGGCTGGGGTGGCCGCCGCTCAGGTACGCAAAGCCGGGCGCAAAGCCGGTGAAAGCCACGGTGTATTCGCTGCCCGTGTGGCGCTGCACCACTTCATCGGCGGTGATGCCCAGAATCTGCGCCACCTCGGCCAGGTCTTCGCCGTTGTAATGCACGGGGATTTCGATCAGCGTGTCGCTGCGCTCGGCGCGCTGCGTCAGGCTGCGCGCAGCAATGTCCTGCACCAAGGTTTCGGCCCGGGTGGCCGAGGCGCGGTACTCCACCAGAATGGTCCGCGCAGCGGGGACCAGCTCCTCCACGCCGTGGGGAGGATGCCGCTGTAGCGACGCGAGCAAAGCCAGGGTCTGGTCCAGATCGGCCAGCTCTACCAGCAGCGCGTTGTGGGTCACGGGCAAGAAGCGCAACACAGTGTCTCCAGATTGCAGAGGGGCGTTGGACGTTGAGCGCTGGCGCTTATACGTGGTAGGTGCTATCGGGCACGTCCGAGATAAACATGTGCCCCGGCGCATGGGTCACCGCAAAAGGCACGCGCGATGCCATCACGGCGGCCTGGGGTGTGACGCCACAGGCCCAGAACACCGGCACCTCGCCGGGCTCGATGCGCACCGGGTCGCCAAAGTCGGGGCGCTGCAGGTCTGCAATGCCCAGCGCTGCGGGGTCGCCCACATGCACTGGCGCACCGTGCACAGACGGGAAGCGCCCGGAAATCGACACCGCGTCTGCCACGCGGTGTGCCGGAATGGGCCGCATCGACACCACCATGTCGCCATGCAGCCGCCCGGCCGGGCGGCAGGCGCGGTTGGTGCGGTACATCGGCACGTTGCACCCTTGCTCGATATGGCGCACCTCGATGCCAGCTTCTTGCAAGGGCGTCTCGAAAGTGAAGCTGCAACCGATGAGGAAGGTGACCAGATCGGGGTGCTCTTGCCACAGCGGCCGGGCGTCACTCACCTCCTCCACCAGCTGGCCGTCGCGCCAGACGCGGTACAGCGGAATATCCGTGCGCACATCGGCCCCTTCGGCCAACAGCGTGCGGTGGTCGCCGGCTTCAATCACGTCAAGCACCGGGCAAGGCTTGGGGTTGCGCTGGGCATAGAGCAGAAAGTCCCAGGCCCAATCGCGCGGCAGCGCAATCATGTTGGCCTGCGTCATGCCGGGGGCAATGCCTGCTGTGGGCTCGACCTTGCCTTCGCGGTAGGCCTGCCGGGCTGCACGGGCCTGGCGCAGGGCGGCTTGCAGGGATGGGTTTTGGTAGGTGGTTGGCATTGGAAATCCTGTGAGTGATCAGGCCAAGGGTTTCATGCAGGGTCTACAAAGGAGCGCAGCACCACGCCGTCTTGCTCCAGGGCGGCGCGCACGGCTTGCGCCATCTCCACCGCACCGGCGCTGTCGCCGTGCACACAGATGGACTGGGCATCGATGCGCGCCAGGCTGCCGTCGATGGCTTCGACCACGCCCTCACGCACCAGGCGCAGCATGCGCTGGGCTACCAGCGTGGCATCGTGCAACACGGCCCCTTTTTCACGGCGCGAAACCAGCGTGCCTTCGGGCGTATAGGCCCGGTCGGCAAAGGCCTCGCCCACCACCGTCAGGCCCGCGTCGCGCGCCCACTGCACCAGCGGGGCACCGGCCAAGGCGACCAGCACCAGCGTGGGATCCACCGCCCGCACGGCGGCGATGACGGCTTTGGCCTGGCGCTCGTCGTGGGCGATGGTGTTGTAGAGCGCGCCGTGGGGCTTGACGTAGCGCACCCGGGTGCCTGCGGCCGTGGCCAGCCCCTGCAAAGCCCCTATCTGGTACATCACGTCGGCCTGCAACTCGGCGCTGGTCACGTCCATATTGCGGCGGCCAAAGCCCACCAGGTCGGGGTAAGACACGTGGGCCCCTACCGTCACGCCCTGCGCCACTGCGCCACGCAATGTGGCCAGAATGCCCGCAGGATCGCCCGCATGAAAACCGCAGGCCACGTTGGCGCTGGTGACCACGCGCAGGATCGCCTCGTCATCGCCCATGCGCCAGGCGCCAAAACTCTCGCCCAGGTCGCTGTTCAAGTCCATCGTCGTCATTGGCTGTTTTCCTTCTGCTTGTCTCAAGCCTTCTGTCTCAGGTCTGTTGTCTTGACGCCCCGGCCTACATGCCGGTGGAGCGTGGGGATGAATCATCCCAGCAAAGCCATCATTGTCAATCAATAAAACATCTATTGTTCAACAATACAAGTTAAATCACCCCACAAAATTTCACCAACCCCAGCCCCCCAGCGGGAGCCCCCCCCATGGCCATGTTCAGCCGCATGGCCTGGTCTTGCAAGCTTTGGGCCGCGGCAGTGCCCTTCTCCGCCCAAGCCGCGTTTTGCCGGGTGACTTCATCCAGCGCCGTCACCGCGCGGCTGGCCCGGGCGATGTCATCGCTCTGCCCAAGGCTGGCAAGGCTCAGGCCCGAGAGGATCTGCGCCACGCTGTCCACCGCCTCAGACGTCGTGGCGCCCGCGCGGCCGGCCAGGCTGCGCACCTCCCCGGCCACCACGGCAAAACCCCCGCCTTGTTCGCCTGCACGCGCGGCCTCTACCGTCGCATTGCGCGCCAGGGTGTTAGGCATGGCCACCGACGCAGGCCGACGCAGGCCGACGATTCCAAAGACGGAAGACGGTCCATAGAACACCTCTGGGTTGAGTCGAACCGGTGAAGTGCCCACACCAAGCGGGCACTCCTCGTTCACCGTGGCAATTCAGGCAGGCTCACATCCGCGAGGGCAGCCACAGCACAATTTCAGGCACTGCGTACAGCATCAACACCGCAGCCAGCATCACGAAGAACATCGGTGCCGCCACCCTTGCAATCCAGCCGATGTCGCGCTTGGTCAGCCCTTGAATCACAAAGAGGTTCAGCCCCACGGGTGGCGTGATCTGCGCCATCTCCACCACCAGCACGATGAAAATGCCAAACCAGATCAGGTCGTAGCCTGCGGCCTCCACGGTGGGCAGCAGCACGGCGATCGTGAGCACCACCATCGAGATGCCGTCCAGGAAGCAGCCCAGCACGATGAAGAAGACTGTCAGCATCATCAGCAGCGCAAACGGCGAGAGGTGCAGCGAGCCAATCCACTCGGCAAGGTGGCGCGGCAGGCCGATGAAGCCCATGGCCAGCGTGAGGAAGGCCGCCCCGGCAAGGATCAGACCGATCATGCAGTACACGCGGCAAGCGCTGATCAGGCCTTCCTTGAACTTTTGCCAGCTCAGCGATCCTTCCCACGCAGCCAGCCCCAGTGCACCGGCCACGCCCAGAGCGGCTGCCTCGGTGGCCGTAGCAATGCCGCTGTAGATACCGCCCAGGACCAGACCGATCAGGATCACGGCAGGGATCAGGTGGCGGGACTCATAGATCTTCTGCATGAAGGTCATGGACATGTCCGACGCAGGCACCTGGTCGCGATGGAACAGTGCCCAGATGGCGATGTAACCCATGAAGAGCCCCGCCAGCATCAGCCCTGGAAACACGCCCGCCAGAAACAGCTTGGCAATCGAAACGTTGGCCGCCACGCCGTACACGATCATGATGATCGACGGCGGAATGAGCAGCCCCAGCGTGGCCGCACCAGCCAATGTGCCCACGGCCATCGCGTCGGGATAACCGCGCTTTTGCAGCTCGGGCAAGGTCATCTTGCCGATCGTGGCGCAGGTGGCCGCCGACGAGCCCGAGATGGCCGCAAAAATGGTGCAACCCACCACGTTGGTGTGCAGCAGCCGCCCAGGCAGCTTGTCCATCCAAGGCGCCAGGCCCCGGAACATGCTGTCCGACAGCTTGCTTCGAAACAGGATTTCGCCCATCCACAAAAACAGCGGCAAGGCGGTCAGCGTCCACGCAGAGCTGGCACCCCAGATGGTCAGCATCATGCTGTCGCCCACCGGCCGGCTGGTGAACAGCTCCATTCCTATCAGACCCACGGCCAGCAGGCCCAGGCCAATCCACATGCCTGCGCCGAGCACGGCAAACAGGGCCACGATCAATACCACGGCAGCCATCATGTCCATGATGTTCTCCTTGTTTACTCAGCCACCGAGCCGGAGCCCGCAATGAACCACTCACGCCCCCGCAGCCGTGCCACGATCGCATCCAGAAACGCCAGCGCAAACGCCACACAGCCAATGGCCATGCACAGCTGCGGAATCCACAGCGGTGTGGCATCTGCCGAGGGCGATACGTCGTGCGTGATGTACGACAGCCACACGGCGCGCACGGCATACCAGGCCAGATAGCCCGACAGCAGCTGGGCGGCAATCAGCGCGCCCCATTCAAAGACGGCCCGCGCTTTGGCACCCAGGCGATCCAGGACCAAAGTCACGCGGATGTGATCCCCGTGCAGCAGCGCCGTGGGCAATGCAAAAAACAGGGTGGCAGCGATGGCATAGCCTGCGTAGGCATCCAGCCCCTGGATATCAATGAACGTCACCTGCCGGGCCAAGATGCCCAGCAACACAATGACAAAGGCGGCCACCATGGACACGCAAGCGAGTCCGATGAGCAGGCGATACAAATGACGGACGAGCTGACCCATGGCGGACTCCAGGCGTACGCAGTGCGTGAATGAGGTGAAAAGAAAGAGGAACCCGGCCCTGCATCGCGGACAACGCACCGACGCGGGTCTCGCCGGGGGCCTGTGGCGCCCCGGTTCGGTCAAGCCGATCAGCGCTTGCGGTAAGCGTCCACGATGGCTTTGCCATCGGCGCCCGCGTTCTTGATCCATTCTTCGGTCATGGTGTCGCCGATCTTGGCGAATTCGGCCTTCAGCGCCGCAGACGGCTCGGCAATCACCATGCCCTTGGCAGCGAGTTCCTTCACGTACTCCTTGTCCAGGCGTTCGCTGGTTTCCCAGCCACGCTTTTCAGCGGCGGCCGCGGCCTTCATCACAGCCTCCTGCGTGGGCTTGTCGAGCGCGTCAAACGCTTTCTGGTTTACCACTGTTGCGTTGCGTGGCAGCCATGCGTTCACGGTGTAGAAGTACTTGACCTGTTCGTACAGCTTGCTTTCCACGCCGCTGGCCGACGAGGTGAGGAAGTTGTTGACCGTGTTGGTCGCCAAGGCCTGGCCCAGCTCGGACAGCTGAATCGTGACCGGCTGCGCCTTGAGCAGCTGCGCAATGCGCGTCGATGCGGGGTTGTAGGCGCGCATCTTGGTTCCGGCAAAGTCCGACGGTGCCTGGATGGGCTTGTTGGAGTACAGCGACTGGCCGGGCCACGGCACGCTGAACAGAAGCTTCATGCCTTGCGAAGCGAGCAGCTTTTCTTGCGCTGGCCTGGCGGCCTGGTACAGACGCCACGCTTCAGCGTACGAAGTGGCCAGGAACGGGACAGAGTCCACGCCGTACAACGCGTTTTCGTTGGCAGCGCCCGACAGGATGAACTCGGCCGAAGGCACTTGGCCCGTCTGCACCGCACGCTTGATTTCGTTGGCCTTGTAGAGCGAGCCACCGGGGTGCAAGGTGATCTTGAGCTTGCCGCCCGTCAGCTCATCGACCTCTTTGGCGAACTGCTGGTTGTTCTGGGTCTGGAAGGTGTTGGCGGCATAACCGGTGGGCAAATCCCACTTTACTTGGGCATGAGCGGCTCCGGCCACAACCAGGGCGAGCGACAAAAGGCTGCGTTTCATGAAATGACTCCTTAAAAAACTCACAGAAACCGATGGTGGGTCCGTCCGTGCAACCCTTACGCGCCAGCGCAGAAAGGGCCATACGTTCAAGCCAATGCATCAAATAATGGATGAATAAAGACAACTTGGCAATGCAAAATGCATACCAACGTTCTTTGGCACCAAATCATTTGTCATTGCATTGATCTTATATTGTTGAACAATATATGCACCACCTGTGATCAGTAGTTACCCTATCTAAGCGCCTGCAAGGTGCACTGTTGCACCCATGTCGTGCACAGATGTGCCAGCCCTTGCCACACCCACCACCCGCCCCGCCAGAGAGCGAGCCGCGCGGCGCGCGTTTGCAGCAGGCGCCGCAGATACACTCGGATGACCGCACGCCCCTTCGATCGCCCCATGCCCAGCCCGTCTGACACCCTGCTCAATCTCTCTGACCGCATTGCCGAGCAGATGCGCCAAAAAATCGTGCATGGGGAATTCGCGCCCGGCCAGCGGCTGTCGGAGGCCGCACTCAGCGAGCACTTGCAGATCTCGCGCAACACGCTGCGCGAAGTATTCAGGCTGCTGACCAAAGAGGGTTTGCTGCGCCATGAGCCCAACCGGGGCGTGTCGGTCGCCGTGCCCAGCATCGCCTCCATCATTGACATCTACCGGGTGCGCCGACTCATAGAGTGTCAGGCGATGGCCCAGGCCTACCCCCGCAACCCCGCCATCCAGCACATGCGCCGCGCCGTAGAGGCCGGGCAAACATGCCGCGACAACGCCGACTGGCAAGGCGTGGGCACCGCCAACATGGAGTTCCACATGGCCATCGTGGAGCTGGCCGACAGCGAGCGGCTGAACACCATGTTCGCCCATCTGCTGGCCGAATTGCGCCTGGCATTTGGCCTGCTCAACGACCCCGAGTTCCTCCACGCCCCGTATGTGGAGATGAACGTCAAGATCCTGGAGCTGTTTGAAGCGGGCAAATTGGCCGAAGCCGCCGCCGCACTCAACGACTACTTGGTGCACTCCGAACGCATCGTGCTGGCCGTGTATGCACGGCGCATTTCAGACGGCGGTCAGCCCAAGTAGCCACACGCCACCAGCGCGCTGCTTTTGGCTCAGAACCTGTTCAAAGGCGCGGGGCGCGGGCAGGCTTTCAGTGCAAAGCGCCGCCCACTTCGCGCACATCGTCTGCCACGGACAATGCTGTTTCTATGGCCACCTGCAACCCGCGCACCTGCGTGGCCAAAGCCATGCTTGGCATACCCGGGTGGCGCGCAGCCAGCTCGGGCAGCGCAGGCACATGGATGAATCCTCCACGCGCCTCGCGGGCCTGCGGGCGGCCATCCTTCGTGGTGGCCTGTGCCAAATGGTGCATCAGCGCATAAAAAACGTGGTTGCACACAAAGGTGCCCGCCGTGTTGGACACAGACGCCGGAATGCCCTCGGTACGCAGATTGCGCACCATGGCTTTGATGGGCAGCGTTGAAAAGTAGGCCGTAGGCCCATGCAACTGCACCGCCGTGTCCACAGGCTGGCGGCCCGCGTTGTCTGGGATGCGCGCATCGTCCACATTGATGGCCACCCGCTCGGGTGTGATCTCGCTGCGCCCGCCCGCCAGGCCCAGGCAAATCACCAGCACGGGCTGCCACTGCGCGATGGCCGCCTGCAGACGCACCACAGCATCGCCAAAGACACAGGGCAACTGCGCCGCTCGCACCTCGAAGGCATCACCTGCACGGCCCATAACTGCAGGCTGCCACCTGTCCAGCGCGCGGGCCACTTCCCACGAGGGGTTGAGCGGGTCTTGGTCGAACGGTTCAAAGCCTGTAAGCAATACGTGGTGGGTCATGGCAGGTAGCAAGCGGCGAAATTTAAAGCATCTCCCGAGATCCTGTGCCATTTGCACAGGCGGTTGGCTGAGCATACGCTGCAGGAATGCCCCCGTGCCAGCACATAGCGAGCCGACCGCCACACACCTCAAGTGTTGACAGCCTGCGGTAATGGCCCGTCCCCATCCGCCGACGGCCGACCCTTGGTCTGCAATGGCACACTGCTGCGGAACCACCGTACTCCCTACTGAAAGCCTGCAACCCCATGCCCTTCACCCCTTTCCACATGGGCGCTGGCCTGGCCCTCAAGGCCGTGGCCGGGCGCCACTTCAGTGTGCTCACCTTCGGCATTGCCCAGGTGGCGATGGACATTGAGCCCCTGGTGGGCATGCTGCGCGGCGCCGCCGTGCTGCATGGGCCCACGCACACCTACTTGGGCGCGGTGCCCATCGCGCTGGCCACGGCAGTGCTGGCGCCCTGGCTGTGCCGCCCACTGTTAAAGCGATGGAATCAGGAGGTCACCCACTACCGCGCGCCATGGCTGGCTGAAGACGAACGGTGGAAGCCCCGCACCGTGCTGCTCAGCGCGCTGGCCGGGACCTGGTCGCATGTGTTGCTCGACAGCGTGATGCACGCCGACATCACACCCTGGGCGCCGTGGACGGACGCCAATGGCCTTTATGCGTGGATACCGCTGCCCACCCTGCACGCGCTGTGCGTGGCAGGCATGGCGGGCGGCGCGGCGGCGTGGATGCTGGGGCGTTGGCTAGGGCGGAAACGCACGCCTTCGCGGCCGACCTGGCAGCCGCCCGCAGTGGTCATTCAAGCCCTGCGGGCCGCACCCGATGCTCAGCCGATGTGCAAGGCCTTGCGCCGCCCGAGGGGCGGGCCAACAAATCAGCGCCAGTCACTGCTTTTCAAGCCACTCCTTCAATCGTCGCACACCCTCCACCAGCCGCGAGGGGTCCTTGGAGGCAAAGCACCAGCGCAGCCAGCCCTGGGCCTCGGGGGCAAAGGCATCGCCCGGGGCCAGGCCCAGGCCAGCCTCGGCCACCAGGCGCTTGGCCACGGTCATGGAGTCGTCAAACCCTTCGAGTCGGAAAAACGCGTACATGCCGCCATGTGCCGCAGCCACCTGCACGCCGGGCACGGCGGCCAGCAGGGGCACCAGGGTGTCGCGGCAGGTTTTGAAATGCTCCACCACGCGGGGCGTGATCTCTTTGCGGTGGGCGAGCGCCGCCAGCGCAGCGCGCTGGGTGAACACGCTGGCGCACGAGGTGTTGAACTCGATGAGCTTGCCCATGGCATCGGCCAGCGATGCCGGTAGCACCAGCCAGCCCATGCGCCAGCCGGTCATCAAAAAGCTCTTGGAAAAGCTGTGCGCTACCAGCAGGCGGTCTTCAGGCTCGGCAATGTCCAGAAAGCTGGGGGCGCAGCCGTGGGGGGTGGGCTCGTAATAAAGCTTTTCGTACACCTCGTCCGCCAAAATCCACGTGCCCGTGCGACGGCAGTGCGCCAGGATTTGCTCCTGCTCTTCACGCGTCAGCGTCCAGCCCGTGGGGTTGTTGGGCGCATTCACGATCAGCAGCCGCGTGCGCTCGGTGATGGTCTGGAGCAGCCCAGGCAAGTCCAGCCCCCAGGCCCCGCCCTGCGGCTGCAGTGGCACGCAGCGCACCTGCGCCCCCATGATGGTGGGTTGCGCCACCAAATTGGGCCACACGGGGGTGATGATCACGGCTTCATCCCCTGCATCTACCAGCGCCTGCACGGCCAGCATGAGTGCGCTGACCCCGCCCGATGTGACGACGATGCGGTTGGCGTCCACCTCCGCCGAAGGGTGCGATTCCCGGGTGTACTGCGCCAGTGCCTCGCGCAACTCGGGCAGGCCGCAGTTCTGCGCGTAAAAGGTTTCGCCACTTTGCAGCGACTCGATGGCCGCGTTGCGAATCACATCGGGCGTGACCTCATCACTCTCACCAAACCAGAAGGCCAACACATCTTTGCGCCCCATGCCGGCGTTGGCGATCTCGCGGATCTTGGATGCTTCGAGCTGGGCGATGACTGGGCGCATGCAACGGGTTCCTTCAACAAACAACAAACAAGAAAACGCACAGCCCGCAAAAGCCAGACGCTGTGCCAACCACCAATGTAATGGGCGCCACCACCGGCTGGCGCCCCCTGCGGTGGGTTGTTGAGTCTGCGACTGGGCTAACGTGCGGTGACCCGCTCGCAAGACTCCGCCAAAGCGGCGCTCCAACCCAAGGCCATGCGGTTGACGGCATGCTTCGCAAAAAACAGGCCAGCGAGCGGCTAGAATACGTGGCTACCCGGAGACTTGGGTGAGTGGTTTAAACCAGCAGTCTTGAAAACTGCCGACGGGCAACCGTCCGTGAGTTCGAATCTCACAGTCTCCGCCAAATGCAAAAAGCCCAAGCAGTTCAGCTGCTTGGGCTTTTTTCTTGTCAGCGCCGCCCCTGCCGCCCTGGGCCAGCACCACAGCTCGGCAGAAGCATCCCCACAGCTCACACCGCAAGCCGCTGTCGCACGATTTCTGCAAAGTAACGTCCGCCAATCGGCAGCACGGCATCGTTGAAGTCGTATTGGGCGTTGTGCAACGGCACGCCACCAGTCGCCCCTGTGGCGCCATTGCCGATAAAGACGAAGGCACCGGGCACGGCGGTGAGGAAGGCGCCGAAGTCTTCCGAAATCATCATCGGCGCAACGTTCGCGTCCACGTTGCTATGGCCCACCACGGCCTGCGCAGCGCGGATGGCCACCGGGGTGCATTGGGGCCAGTTGATGGTGGGGACGAATTCGTGGGTGTATTGCACTTCACAGGTAGCGCCGTGGGCTGCGGCAATGCCGTGGCAGATTTCGCGCATACGGCGCTCTAGCAACGCCTGCACCTGGCGTGAATAGCTGCGCGTATCACCCTTGATTTCCACATGGGTGGGCAGCGCGTTGCGAATGCCATCGCTGTGGATTTCGGTGCACGACACCACGGCGGGCTCGGCAGGGTCTACCGCGCGGGCCACGATGGATTGCAGGGCCAGGATGATCTCGGCCGCGACGACCAGGGGGTCAATGGCCAGGTGTGGGCGGGCCGCGTGGCCGCCCCGGCCAGTGATGCGGATGACGAAGTTGTCTTCGCTGGCCATGATGCCGCCTTCGCGCGTGGCGATATGGCCCACGGGCATGCCCGGGATGTTGTGCGCACCGTAGATTTCATCGACAGGAAAGCGCTCAAACAACCCGTCGTCCATCATGGCGCGTGCGCCGCGCCCATGCTCTTCGGCAGGCTGGAAGATGAAGCGCACCGTGCCGTTGAAGTCACGGCTTTGGCTCAGTAGCTGCGCTGCGCCCAGCAGCATGGCCATGTGCCCATCGTGGCCGCAGCCGTGCATGCAGCCAGGGTTGCGCGAGATGTGTTCGCGCCCTTGCGCCGTCTCGGTCATGGCCAGAGCATCCATATCGGCGCGCAGGCCGATCACGCCCTGGCCCTCGCCCACCTTCAGACTGGCTACCAGGCCGGTGCCGCCAATGCCCTGGTGCACTTCCAGGCCCATGGCCCGCAACGCAGCGGCAACGAAGGCTGCGGTCTTGTGCTCGTTGAACCCGGTTTCCGGGAACTGGTGCAACTCCCGGCGCCAGCGCACCATCTGGGTGCCCAGTTCTGTGTCCACATACATGCGGTGCCTCCTGTTCAGGCAAGTTGGGTTTGCAGGGAATGCGCGGCTTGCCACGCTTGCTGGCGCTGCAGCACTTGCTCCGCACTCTGACCCACCAGGCGGGTGTATTCGCGGGGGGCGGTAGCGCCTTCGGTGCTGATGATGAGCACGCGCGACTCGGCCGTGAGCCCGACCTGCTCCGAGCGCTGCGGATCACTGCGCAGCCACTCCAGCGCTGCCAGCCCGGCAACACCCGATTCACCCGCAACGATGGGGGTGTCACGTTCGCTGCCCTGGGCCAAGCTGCGCATGGCTTCGATGGCCTGCTCGTCCTCAATCGTCATGAAGGCGTCTACGCAAGGCTGCAGAAAACGCCAGGCCAGGGGCGATGTTTCGCCACAGGCCAGACCAGCCATGACGGAATCGACCGTGCCGGTGGCCTTGGCTGGGCGGCCCTGGATGGCGCTTTGCAGCAGGCAGTCGGCCTGGGCGGGCTCCACCGATATAAAGCAAGGGCGCTGCGGGCCGTGGTATTCCCAGAAATAGCTGGCCAGCCCAGCCGCCATGCCGCCCACCCCGCCTTGCAGGAAGACGTGGGTGAACGCACCGGCCATGCCACGCTGCGCACTTGTCTGCTCCACGATCTCTTCGGCAATGGCGCCATAGCCCTGCATCACATCGCGTGGAATGTCCTCGTAGCCGTCGTACGAGGTGTCGGCAATCACCTGCCAGCCGTGGGCTGCGGCGAGGCGTGCTGCTTCCTGCACCGATTCATCGTAATTGCCGGCAATGCGCACGATGTCCGCGCCATAGGCGGCAATGGCCTGCTCCCGTTCGGGGCTGACATGGGCGTGCAGCACGATGACGCAGCGGCACCCGGCGTCTTGGGCGGCGGCAGCCAGGGCGCGGCCATGGTTGCCGTCGGTGGCGCTGATCACGGTGTAGCCACGCAGCGCTTCTGCATACCGCCCGGTGAGGATGGCGGCAGGTTCAAAGTCGGGGTGCAGTCGCAAGATTTGGCGCACCAGGGCGATGGGAGCGCCCAGCGCCTTGAAGCTGCCCAGCGGTGAGCGCACCGATTCATCCTTGAGACACAGGCGGCCCACCTGGCAACGCGCAGCCGCATCGGGCAGGTCGTACAGCGGCGTGGCGTTGGGATGGATGCCACGCCAGGAAGACAACCACTCACGGCTTTGGTGCGCCTGCGCGATGTTCATGATGGCCGACAACTCCGCAGGGTAGTCGGCGCGCGTGGCGCGGGGGTTCAGAAACAACATGGTGGGGCCTTCTGGGTGGGGGAATAAAAAATACACTGGCAATCGGTGGCCGGTCACTGCCCACGCAGGCAGTCTTGCACCACATCCAGCAGCACCTGGGCACCCAGGGCCAGCTGGTCATCGTCGGTGTGCTCACGCGGGTTGTGGCTGATACCGCCGCGGCTGGGCACAAAAATCATGGCTGATGAGGCGATGCGGGCCAACATCTGCGCGTCATGCCCTGCCCCGGAAGTCATGCGGCGGTGCGGCAGTCCACGCCGCTGTGCTGCGGCCTGAATTCGATCGGCCAGCGCGGCGTCGAACACCACCGGTTCAAAGCGCACCAGTTGCTCGGTTTCAACCGTCACGCCCTCGCGCTCGGCCACCGTGACCAGAAAATCGGCCAGACGGCTCTCTGCGGTTTGCAGACGCTGCTCGCCGGGGTCGCGCAGGTCCACGGTGAAGGTAGCTTTGCGGGGGATGACATTGATCAGGTCGGGCTCCAGGCGCAGCGACCCGACCGTGGCGAGGGTCGTTTCAGGCGCCGCGCCCACCACCTGCTCGCGCAGGAAGGCCACGCAAGCCGCAGCTGCGTAGCCGGCATCGTGGCGCAGCCGCGTGGGCGTGGTACCTGCGTGGTTGGCCACACCGGTGATGGTCACCTTCTGCCAGGAGATGCCCTGCAAGCTCTCCACAACGCCGATGAGTTTGCCTTCGGCCTCCAGCACCGGGCCCTGCTCGATGTGCAGCTCGATGTACTCGCGCGGCACGATGGCGCCCGGCGCCATGTCACCCGCGTAGCCAATGCGGGCCAGCTCGTCACCCAGGCGTGTTCCGTCGGTGCCCACGGTGTTGAGCGCTGCCTGCACATCCATGCCACCGGCATACACCAGCGAGCCCATCATGTCCGGCTGGTAACGCACGCCTTCTTCGTTGGTGAACGCCGCCACCACAATGGCACGCGCCGGGCGCAGGCCAGCCTGCCGGTACGCACGCACCACGGCCAAGCCTGCCAGCACGCCATAGCAGCCATCCAGCGCGCCTGCATTGCGCACGGTGTCGATGTGCGACCCCATCATCAGCGGCTGGGCCGTGCCCTCGGGGTGCTCTGCGTGCAGCACGCCGAAGATGTTGCCGATCTGGTCCACGCGTACTTCCAGGTCCAGCTCGCGCATCCAGCGCACCAGCAGGTCACGCCCGGCTTTTTCTTCGTCGGTCAGGGCAATGCGGGTGCGGCCGCCTTGCGCTGCATCGTGGCCGATGGCACCGAGTTCGCGAAGCTGCTCCAGCAGTTTTGCGGTGTCCAACAAGGGTTCTGGCAAGGCCATGTGGGTTCTTTCGCAGGGGGATTGCTGCGAATAATATTTCGCGTGCCAGAATCAGTTTTCGAAAAATCGATCTGAAAACTGAACGTTTTTCAACTTTGGCAACGAAAGCGCCCCCATGAAGCTGGACACCTACGACCGCACGCTGCTGGCGGCCCTGCAAAGCGATGGGCGCGTGCCCCAAAGCGAACTGGGCCAGCGGGCCCACCTCTCGACCGCGGCGGTCAACCGCCGACTCAAGCTGCTGGAAGGCGCGGGGGTGATTGAAAAATTCTCGGCACAACTGAGCCCGCGCGCACTGGGCTACGACCTGACGGTGATTGTGGAAGTGAAGGCCGAAAACGAGCGTGCCCACCTGCTCGATGAGATGCAGCGCCGCTTTGCAGCCTGCCCCCAGGTGCAGCAGTGCTACTACGTCACCGGCGAGTGGGACTTTGTGCTGATCTTCCTCGTGCGTTCGATGGACCAGTACGTGGAGCTCACGCGCGAACTGTTTTTTGAGTCGGGCAACGTGAAGTCATTCAACACCCTCGTGGTGATGAACCGTGTGAAGACGGGCAGCACGGTGCCGGTGGACATGGTCTGAACCGGGCGCATCGCGCCCCAAGACCAGGGCAGCGAGCCAAGGCTCAGGCCTACGCGCCCCACACTGCGGGCTCAAACACCCCGGTTGCGCATCCAGTCGGCCGTGCCCATGAAGCTCTCGCGCAGGCGTGCGCGCAGGTCATCGGGCACGCCGGTCTCACCCATGGCCTGGTCCATGCAGGCCACCCACTGGTCACGTTCTTTGATGCCGATGGAAAACGGCATGTGCCGCGCACGCAGGCGCGGGTGGCCGAACTGGTCGGTGTAATACGACGGGCCGCCCAGCCAGCCGCACAGGAACCAGAAGAGTTTTTGCCGGGCGCTGTCCAGTTCAGGGCCATGGGCGGCGCGCAGTTCGGTGTAGGCGGGCTCCAGGTCCATCAGGTCGTAGAAGCGGTCGGTCAGGGCCTGCACGCGGGCCTCACCCCCAATCCATTCAAACGGGGTGATGGTGTTGGCGGCTTGGGTTTCTTCATTCATAGTCAAATTGGCTGCTAGCGCTTGATAGACAAGCGCCAGCAGCTCTGTTTTTTATAGCATTTTATTCGGCGGCGCGGCGCAGCGTCTCGACCACGGGGCGGCGCAGCACTTCGCGCAGGCCCCACCACCCGGCCAGCAAGGCCAGCACGGCGCCAGCCAAGGCCCCGGCCAGCGGCACCCACAGCGATGCCGTCCAGGCAAAGTCAAACACGTAGCGTGCCAGCGCCCAGCCCACGGCCACGGCCACAGCGCTGGCTAAAAAGCCCGCCAGCAGGCCCACGCCCATCAGCTCGGCCCGCTGCACCTGGCGCAGCAGGCTGGCGCGGGCACCCACGGCGCGCATGATGGCGAACTCGCGCGCGCGTTCCTCGCGCGTGGCGGTGACGGCCGCAAACAGCACCACCAGCCCGGCCGCCAGGGTGAAGGCAAACAAAAACTCCACTGCGCGGATGACCTGATCGAGCACGCGCTGCACCTGGTTGATGGTGCTGGCCATGTCTACGTTGGTGATGTTGGGGAATTGACGCACCAGCGCGTTGTCAAAGCCCTGCACTTCAGGCGCGCGATAGGCTGCGAGGTAGGTGATGGCCACGCCTTCGAGCTGCTGCACCGGGTACATCACAAAGAAGTTGGCGCGCATCGAGCCCCAGTCCACCTTGCGCAGGCTGGTGATGCGGGCTTCGTTTTGCACGCCGCCGATGTCAAACAGCAGGCGGTCGCCCAGCTTCAGGCCCAGGGTCTGGGCAATGCCCTCTTCCACGCTCACGGCACCGGCCTCGTTTTCGGTCCAGCGGCCAGCCACGATCTGGTTGTGGGGGGGCTGCTGCACGGCGGTGGAGAGGTTGAACTCGCGGTCTACCAGCCGCTTGGCACGGTCTTCGGTGTAGTTATCCGGCCCCACGGGTTGGCCGTTCACGGCCAGCAGGCGGCCCCGAATCATCGGGTACCAGTCGTACTTGGCCACGCCGTTGGTCTGCAGGTTTTTCTGGAAGTCGTCGGCCTGCTCCGGCATGACGTTGATGACGAAGCGGTTGGGCGCATCGGGCGGGGTGGCTTGGCGCCAACTGCTGATAAGGTCGGTGCGCAGCAGCACCAGCAGCACCAGGGCCAGCAGGCCCACGGCCAGGCTGCTGACCTGCACCACGGCATAGGCCGGGCGGGCCGAGATTTGCCGGGTGGCCAGCACCAGCCAGCGCGGCGCGGTGGTTTCATTCACGCTTTTGCGCAGCAGCTTCACGGCCACCCAGCTCAGGCCCGCAAACAGGGCCACGGCTCCGGCAAAGCCGCCCACGGCAATGAGACCGAGCTTGAGGTCACTGCTGACGGCCAGCAGCAGCGCGGCAAAGCCCGCCACACCCACGCACAGCACGGCCAGGGATGCAGGCTTGAGCCCGCCCACATCGCGGCGGATGACGCGCAGCGGCGGCACCTGCGCCAGTTGCAGCACGGGCGGCAGGCCAAAGGCCAGCAGCAGTGTGAGCCCCATGCCCAAGCCAAAGGCCACGGGCCACAGGCTGGGCGCGGGCAAGGCCGATTCGACCAGGCCCGACAGCAGCAGCACAAACACGTTGTGCACCAGATAGCCCACCGCCACGCCCAGCGCGCTGGCAAATACGCCAATGAGCGCAAATTCGGTGGTGTAGGCGCCCGCAATGGTGCGCTGGCTTTGTCCCAGCACGCGCAGCATGGCCGATGCGTCCAGGTGGTCAGCCGCAAAGCCGCGCGCGGCCAGCGCCACGGCCACGGCCGAGAGCAATGCGGCCAGCAGGGCCACCAGGCTCAAGAACTTCTGGGCGCGGTCCAGCGTCTGGCGCATTTCGGGGCGGCCGCTTTCCAGCGATTCCACCCGCACGGCGCGCACGTCGGGCTTTTTGACCTCTTCAGCCGCCCATTCTGCAAACGCCTTCACGGCGGCGGGCTGCCCCGCCACGGCAAAGCGGTAGGTGATGCGGCTGGCAGGCTGCACCAGGCCAGTGGCGGGCACATCGGCCGCGTTGAGCATGACGCGCGGCGCAAAGCTCATGAAGCCGGCGCCCCGGTCCGGCTCGATGACGATGATGCGGGCAATGCGCAACTGGGCATCGCCCAGCAGGAGCTGGTCGCCCATGGCCAGGCCCAGAGCGTCGAGCAGGGGGGCATCGACCCACACCTCGCCGGGGGCGGGAATGTCACGCGTGGCCTGCTCGGCAGCGCCGGGGGCATCGGCCACCTTGAGCGTGCCGCGCAGCGGGTAGCCCGCCGCAACGCTCTTGAGGGCCACCAGCTTGCTGGCGCCCCCCTGCGCATCACTGGCGCGCCCCATGGTAGGAAAGCCCATGGTGCCCACGGTTTGCAAGCCCAGCGCCTGGGCCTTGTCCACAAAGGCCTGGGGCGTGGGGTTGTCGCTAGCCACCACGACATCGCCGCCCAGCAGTTGCAGGGCATCGCGCTGCAGCCCGCCCTGAAGCCGGTCCGCAAAAAAACCCACTGAGGTGAGCGCGGCCACGGCCAGCGTCACGGCCACCATCAACAAACGCAGTTCACCCGCGCGCAGGTCGCGCAGCAAGGTGCGCCACCCAAGGCGCAGGAATGACAATTTCATAGGGGGCAAACCTTAGCGCAATTGCGCTGAGTGGTAGGCCATAGGGATTTGCGCGACCAGGCCTTTGCCGCCGGGCCGCAGCACCGGGCCCTCTTCCGCCGCCAGCCGCCGGGCCAGGGCGTTGAGCACGGGGTCGATCTCTGCCCCCACGCGCATCTGGGGGTTGGAGAAGCCATCGTCCTTGCCAGCCTGAATTTCGCGCTGCGCAATGATGGGCACGGCCTTGGTAAACGCCTCAGTGAAGGAATAGGTGGAGCGCAGTTGCTCATGGAACACCGCCCGGCCGAAGAAGGTCAGCTCTGAACGGGTGCCGCAGCCGTAGGAGGTGTGGGTGGCGTCTGCTGCCGTCATGATGAGGGTGGATGGGGTGGTCAGCGCATCGAGCCAGCCGCCGGAATAGCAGGCAGAAATGGCGATCACCCGGTGGCGAATGCCCGCGTCGTCCAGCATGTGGCGCAGCAGCTCGGGGGTCATGGGATCCACCTGCAGCGGCGGGTGGGCGGCGGCCAGCTGGTGGTCGCGCGCGCCGTGCGAAGTCATATAGAGCACCAACACGTCTTCCTCACGGTCCATGGTGGCCGCCAGGGCATCGATGGCGCTGCGCAGGTTCTCGGGCGTGGCCCACAGGTGGGTGTCTGCGGTGTCAGGGTGGTTGAGCAGGTGCAGCACGCGGCCTTCGGCGTCGAAGCGGTCTTGCAGCAGGTCGCTCACCATGGTGCTTTCGCGGCGAAACACCTCTTCCCCCGCATAAGGGGCAAACACCAGGCCATACACATCCACCACGCCGGGGCGCTCGGGGGTCAGGTCCTGGGTGTAGGCCTCCAGCATGAGTTGCTGGCCCTCAAACACCGACTGGGACAAAGGCACGCCAGCGGGCGTCTCGCCGGTGCCCGGATCAGCGCCCGCAGCTGGTGCAGTGACCGCGGCCTGCCACGAAGGCTCCACGCCCAGATAGAACTGCGCGGCCATGCCTCCCAACAAACACAGGGCAAACACCGCCGTGCGCCAGCGCGACTGGATGAAGCGCGCCGTGAGGCGCAGCAGTATGACCAAAGACAACAGCAACGCCAGCAGCGCCAAGCCATCCAGCAACCCATCCTGCCAGGCCCAGTCGCCAGCGCCCGCCAACGGGCCCGCCGCCAGGCTGGCATCGACACTGGCAGGCAAGGCAAAGGTGGGCAGCAGCCAGGGCAGCATGGCCCAGTTGCTGAGCAGCAGCCAGGCGGGAAGCCCCCCACCGGGCGCCCGCTGCGGGTTGGTGAACACACCGCTGCGGTCTTGGGCAGGCGTCATGGCCCACCACGCCGCGCCCATCAAAGCCAGCGAAAGCCACTGCTGCCCCAGCCACGCACGTGCATTGAACTCCACGGGGCCAGCAGTGGCCCACCATTCGCCCCACAACACCAGCCCCCAGTTGGCGGCCAGCAGCACCAGCAATTGCAATGGCGTGGGCACAGCTAGGCCAGTGCGGGGGGCCAGGAAGGCCGCCGCACGCAGGCCCTCCAGCACCCAGCGGTAGGCGGGCAAACGCTGGGGCGCAGGCGCGGACGGGGGTGGAGGTGCTGCACTGGGCAGCAGAGCAGTGTCAGGGGCTTCAGGGGACGGCGACTCGGCAATCATGGCGCCATCATGCCATGAGACAAAATTGGCACCTGGCGCTTATCCAACAAGCGCCAGCAGCTATCTTTTCAATAGCATCCAACGCAGTACAGGGCGGGCGGCTTATAGCAGGATGCGGGCTCAGGCCAGCTCGGGCTGCAGCACCAGCCGGTGCGCGCCCGCGTAGCAGACAAAGCGGCGGTTGGTGGCACGGCCAATGGCACACAGGCCCAGTTGCTGGGCGACGGCATGGCCCATCTGCGTCATGCCGCTGCGCGACACCACGATGGGCACCCCCATCTGCGCGGACTTGATGACCATCTCACTGGTCAGCCGCCCGGTGGTGTAGAACACCTTATCGGCCCCGCCCATGGGCTGGAACGACGCGGTATCGGTCTGCCCTGCCTGGGTTGAGGGCGCTGCGGAGGGGGCTTCCGGGTTCATCCACATCCAGCCTGCAATGGTGTCGATGGCATTGTGGCGGCCCACGTCTTCCACAAACACCAGCATGTCCTCGCCACGGAACAGCGCGCAGCCGTGCACCGAGCCTGCGGATTTGTACGTGGTTTCCTTGAGGCGGATGGCATTCACCAGACCATACAGCTGCGCCTGGGTGAGCTGCGCCTGGGGCAGCTCAATGCGGTCCACCTCGTCCATCAGGCCGCCAAACACACTGCCCTGCCCGCAACCGGTGGTCACCACCTTGCTGGCGGTGCGTTCTTCAATGCGGGCAATACCGTGGCGGGTGCGCACGGCGGCGGCGTTCACCTCCCAGTCCACGGTGATGGATTCAATGTCGAACACCGAATCCACCAGCCGCTGGTTGCGCAGGTAGCCCAGCACCAGCAGCTCGGGGTGCGCGCCCAGCGTCATCAGCGTGACCAGCTCCCGGCGGTCCACATACACCGTCAAGGGGCGCTCTGCAGGAATGTGCACCTGCTCAGTCTCTCCCCGCTCATTGATCACATCCACCGCTTGGGTGAGGGGGGCTTGCGCCTGGGTCAAGCGGGGCAATACGAAAGGCTGTGACGGGAGGGAGGGGGCCAATGTGGAATCGTTCATGGGCGCAGGGTACACGCAAAAAAAAGCCGCAAGCTCTTTGGAACTTGCGGCCGGATCAGCGACGGGGTGGACCACGCAGGCACGCTACCGTGCCGATGGCCGCCGGGTCCGCTGTCAGGACTTGGGCGCAGACGCCGCTGGTGTGGTGGTACTGGGCGGGCTGCTGGCCGTGCCTGGTGGCGAATGAGCGCCTGCCGCCTCAATCGGCTTCGCAGCCGGCGGCGTGTAGGCGAATGGCCCGGGGTCGGCGCAAGGTGCGGATGCGGCGGCGGGCTTGGCGTCTTTGGCCGTCTTGCGGTAGTGCGCCGCCACGCGGTCTTGCGCCTGACAGAGCTTGTAGTTGTCTACCTTGCCCGACCAGGCAGCCTTGGCAGCCGCTTCGGCGGCCTTTTCAGCTGCTTCAGGCGTGGGGGCAGGCAGCTTGGCCAGCGCCACAGAACACAGAACACCGGCGCACAGCGCCAGCAGGGACGATCGGAAGATTTGCTTCATGGTGCGTTGCCTCATACCTGCGCGGGCTGGCCCGCAGTGGTGGCTGCAGCATCGCCCTGATGGGCGGCGCTGCGCTGCCGTGGAATCTTGCCTGCCTGCACGTCGTCGTGCCACAGCTCGTGGTGCTCCTTGGCCCATTCGTCGGTCACGTAACCGGTCTTCATGGCCTTGTACGCGCCCTTCATGCCCACGGTGCCCATGTAGATGTGACCGCAGATCAGCGCCATCATCCAGATCGCCAGGGTGGCATGGATCATGTGAGCGATTTGCATGTCGCTGCGCACATCACCAAAGCCGGGGATGAGCTTGTCGAGCACCAGGCCCGAACCCACCACAAAGATGCCGGGAATCGTCACGCCCCACCAGAACAGGCCCTTTTCGCCCGCGTTGAAGCGGTGCGATGGCACCTGGTGGTCGCCACCCAGCATGCCGCCGCCCTTGGACAGCCACACGAAGTCGGCGCGGTTGGCAATGTTGTCCTTCACGAACGTGAGGATGATCACCAGCAGCGACACGGCAAACAGCGGCCCTACGAAGTTGTGCACGTTCTTGAGGGCATAGGTCAGCCAGCCAAACAGCGTGGAACCCATGATGGGCAGCAGGAAGAACTTGCCAAACGCCATCACGATGCCCGAAATGGCCAGAGCAATGAAGGCAAAGGCATTCGCCCAGTGGGCTGCGCGCTCGAACGGTGTGAAGCGTTCAATACGGCGCGTGCCAGGGCCTTCCGGGTGGTCATGCCCCAGTGGCCCCTTGGTGAAGTAAAAAATGCCCAGGGCCAGCAGAACAATCGCGAACAGCGCTGCGCCGTACGGAATGATCCACTGGTTGCGCACCTGGCGCCAGGCCTCGCCCGCGTTGGTGACGCGTGAGCCGGGATACTGCACGAAGGGCTGGATCAGGTTGCCTGCTTCAGGCGCCTGCGTTTTGGGCAGACTGCTGTAGCCAGTCACGCCCTGCCCCACCTGCCGCCACATGGGCGCATTGTTGCCGGGCTGCACCTTCATGCGTTCGCCGTTGGTCTGCTCGGCATAGCCGGGCTCGGCGCTAGCGTCGGGCTTCACATCAAAAATGTTTTGCCCTTGCACCCCCAAAGCGGCAGGCGCCTCGCCCACAACGCCCGAGGCCGTGGGCCCCGCTGGCGCCTGGGCCTGCGCAGCCAGCGCACCCAAGGCCAGCAGCACGGCACAGATACTGTGTTTCATGGCAGACCTCGCTCAGGGCTTCTGGTTGCGGGAATACTCGTTTTGACCGTACTGCTGGCGCGTGCGCAGCTGCTGTTCCCAGCTGGTCTTGTCACCCGCCGTCCAGCCTGGCTGGGTGAAGTTGCTGCCCGTACCGGCGTAAGGCGCCGCATCGTGCTTGACTGCACCGCCTGTCTGGGGCTTTTCGCCGCAGGCCGCCAGTGCCACGCACAGGGTGGCAGCCGTCAAAAGTGTGGATGCAATGCGTGTCATGACTTGGCTCCGGTTGCGCCTGCTGGAGGCTGGCCTGCCTGCTTGGAACCGTAGGCAGTGCCCCAGCCCCACACCTCGGCACCCTTGCCGCGCTGCACCACGCGGTTGCGGAAGATATCTGCCACCACGTCGCCGTCGCCGGCGAGCAAGGCCTTGGTCGAGCACATTTCTGCGCAGGCAGGCAGCTTGCCTTCGGCCAGTCGGTTGCGGCCGTATTTTTCAAATTCAGCCTGGCTGCCATGGGTTTCAGGGCCGCCAGCGCAGAAGGTGCACTTGTCCATCTTGCCGCGCACACCAAAGGTGCCGGACGCGGGGAACTGCGGCGCACCGAACGGGCATGCATAGCTGCAGTAGCCGCAGCCAATGCAGACATCTTTGTCGTGCAGCACCACGCCTTCTTCGGTGCGGTAGAAGCAGTTGACGGGGCACACCGCCATGCAAGGTGCATCGCTGCAGTGCATACAGGCCACCGAGATGGACTTTTCGCCGGGCACACCGTCGTTCAGGGTCACCACCCGGCGGCGGTTCACGCCCCAGGGCACTTCATGCTCGTTCTTGCACGCTGTCACGCAGCTGTTGCACTCGATGCAGCGCTCTGCATCACAGATAAATTTCATGCGGGCCATCGCGGTCTCCTCACGCAGCTTCCACGTTGCAGATCGTGGTCTTGGTTTCTTGCATCATGGTCACGACGTCGTAGCCATACGTTGTTGCAGTGTTCACGGCCTCGCCACGCACCAGAGGCGCTGCCCCCTGTGGGTAATAAGCCAACATGTCGGCGCCTTGCCAGCGGCCGGAGAAGTGGAATGGCATCCACACGGTGTCGGGTGCCACGCGCTCGGTGACCAGGGCCTGCACATTCAGGCGTGCGCCGGTGGGCGAGCTCAGCCACACGCGGCTGCCATTGCGAATGCCACGGTCGGCAGCGGTCTTGGGGTTGATTTCCACGAACGCTTCCTGCTGCAACTCGGCCAGCCAGGGGTTGGAGCGTGTTTCCTCGCCGCCACCTTCGTACTCGACCAAGCGGCCCGAGGTGAGGATGAGCGGGAACTTCTCGTACACCTTGTCCGCCATGTTCTTGTCCTGCACCGTCTTGTACAGCGTGGGCAAGCGCCAGAAGGCCTTCTTGTCCTCGTGCGTGGGGTACTTTGCAACCATGTCGGGGCGGGTGCCGTACAGCGGTTCGCGGTGCTGCGGAATCGGATCAGGGAAGTTCCACACCACCGCACGCGCCTTGGCATTGCCGAAGGGGTGGCAGCCATGCTTGAGGGCCACGCGGATGATCGCGCCCGTGGGGTCGGTCTTCCAGTTCTTGCCTTCGGCCTTGGCCTTCTCGGCGTCACTCAGGTCGTCCCACCAGCCCAGCTTTTTCAGCAGCACATGGTCGAACTCGGGGTAGCCCGTGGTGATCTCGCAGCCCACGGAGTGCGAGCCATCCTCGGCCAGCAGGTTGACGCCGTCTTTTTCCACACCGAAATTGGCGCGGAAGTTGCCGCCACCCTCCATCACATGCTTGGAGGTGTCGTACAGGTTGGCCGTGCCTGGGTGCTTGAGCTCGGGCGTGCCGTAGCAGGGCCAGGGCAGACCAAAGTAGTCGCCAGCAAAGTCGTAGCCGGTTTCCTTGTCCTTGCCGCCCTTGGCCTTGAGGGTCTTCACGTCGAACACATGCATGTTCTTCATGTGGGCCTTCAGGCGCTCTGGGCTTTGGCCGGTGTAGCCAATGGTCCAGACCGAGCGGTTGATTTCGCGCAGGATGTCTTCGACCATGGGCTCGTCCATGCCCTTGACCTTCTGCATCTTGTAGTTCTTGACCAGTTCCTTGTCGAAGCCCAGCTTTTGCGCCAGCTGGTACATGATCATGTGGTCGGAACGGCTCTCCCACAGAGGCTCGATGACCTTCTCGCGCCACTGCAGCGAGCGGTTGGACGCCGTGCAGGAACCGCTGGTTTCAAACTGCGTGGCTGCAGGCAGCAGGTACACCGCACGGTTGGGGTTCAGGTCTTCGGGCTTGCCGGGCATGGCGGCCATGGCAGCGGTAGCCGATGGGTAGGGATCTACCACCACCAGCAGGTCCAGCTTGTCCATGGCGCGCTTCATTTCGAGGCCACGGGTCTGCGAGTTGGGGGCATGGCCCCAATAGAACACGCCGCGCAGGTTGCTGTCCTGGTCGATGAGCTCGTTCTTCTCCAGAACGCCGTCGATCCAGCGCGACACGGTGATGCCGTTCTTGGTCATCATCGCGGGCGTGGCGTACTGCTTTTTGATCCACTCGAAGTCCACACCCCACACGTTGGCGAAGTGCTTCCACGCACCTTCGGACAGGCCGTAGTAGCCGGGCAGCGAGTCGGGGTTGGGGCCCACGTCAGTCGCGCCTTGCACGTTGTCGTGACCACGGAAGATGTTGGTGCCACCGCCGCTCTTGCCCACGTTGCCCAGGGCCAGCTGCAGAATGCAGGAGGCACGCACCATGGCGTTGCCGATGGTGTGCTGCGTCTGGCCCATGCACCATACGATGGTGCCAGGGCGGCTGTCGGCCAGCATCTTGGCGACCTTGAACATCTGGTCTTCCTTGACGCCGCAGGCCTCTTCCACCTTGTCGGGTGTCCACTTGGCCATGACCTCGTCGCGCACCTTTTCCATGCCGTAGACACGGTCGTGGATGTACTTCTTGTCTTCCCAGCCGTTCTTGAAGATGTGATAAACCAGGCCGAACAGGAAAGGGATGTCGGTGCCCGAGCGGATGCGCACGTACTCGTCGGCCTTGGCGGCCGTGCGGGTGAAGCGCGGGTCCACCACGATCATCTTGCAGCCGGTTTCCTTGGCGTGCAGCATGTGCAACATACTGACGGGGTGGGCTTCAGCCGCGTTGGAGCCGATGTACAGAGCGACCTTGCTATTTTGCATGTCGTTGTACGAATTGGTCATGGCGCCGTAGCCCCAGGTGTTCGCCACACCCGCCACGGTGGTGGAGTGGCAAATACGCGCCTGGTGATCGCAGTTGTTGGTGCCCCAGAAGCTCACGAACTTGCGCAGCAGGTAGGCCTGTTCATTGCTGTGCTTGGAAGAGCCGATGAAGTACACGCTGTCAGGGCCACTGGCCTTGCGCAGTTCCAGCATCTTGGCGGAGATTTCGGCCAGGGCCGTATCCCAGCTGATGCGCTCGTACTTGCCGTTGACCAGCTTCATCGGGTACCGCAGGCGGTACTCGCCGTGGCCGTGCTCGCGCACTGACGCCCCCTTGGCGCAGTGGGCGCCGAGGTTGATGGGGGAATCGAACACGGGTTCCTGGCGCACCCACACGCCGTTTTCCACCACGGCATCCACGGCGCAGCCCACCGAGCAGTGGGTGCAGACCGTGCGGCGCACTTCGATCTTGCTGTCGCCCAGGCCCACCTTGGCACCTTCAGCCGCTTGCGACTTCTTGACCAGGGTGAGTTGCGAGGCCGCAATGCCAACGCCTACGCCCAGGCCCGAGCGGCGCAGGAAAGCGCGGCGGTCCATGGTGGGCAGCGCTTGGGACAGGCCCCGGCGCAGGCTGTGAACAAAGGGAGAGGATGTCGATGCACTGTGCGGTGCATGCGCAGACTTTTTGGTGAGCAACATGGCGCGCCCCGAAATCAAAGTTGGGTGGTTTTGTAGTACTGCTTCACGTGCGCCGAGAGGTGGTAGCCACCTCCCTTTTCAGGCGCCACGCGGGCGGGCTCAGCGGCCACGACCTCGGCGGGGATTACACGCGGCAGCACCGTCACGGCGGCAGCACCGGCGCTCACGGCGGCGGCGCCCGCAAAGAAGCGGCGACGGGATGGGGGGGTAGAAGCGGAAGGCTGGCGGTCCTGCATGCTTGTCTCCAGGAGGCTGGCAGTTATGTAAAAAATTGCATAAGCGAGTCTAAGGCAGCCAAGTAACCTTCACAACGAGGCCAACCCTAATCCCACCAATGCACTTGAGCATTGCCGCGCGTCAAGACGCGGCACATCGCAAACAATCTTCAATCGAGCATGTCAAAACCCTGCGCCTCAACAGCAGCAAAAGCCCGCGTAAGGCGCGCCACGGCTGCATAGAAGCTCGCGGCCGGGTGCTGTTCCAGCGCGTTGCACATGGCGGGCAGCCAGGGCTGGATGTGCTCGGCAAAAAATTCGCGCTGAGCCGTCAGGTTACAGACAGCCATGTCATCACCCGCAATCAGGTAGCGCATGACTTCGCACAGATACGCGACATGGTCCTCGGTCTCGGGCATGGTGTCGCCCCGCGCAAGCCCCAGGCGGTCCAGGCTGGTGCGCAAGCGCGCCAGGGGCTTTTCATTCAAGAAGCCCGCCAGGTAGTGCGATGCGTACACAAACACCTCGGGCTTGCCCACGCCGCCGAACAGGCGATCGTATTCAGCCGCGATGGCGGCGTCGTCCTGCGCGCGGGCCGCTGCCACCAGCTGCTGCCAGGGCTCTTGCAGAAAGCCACCTTCCATGGGCGCTTCGGTCACGGCCACGCGCAGGGCCGACAGCAGCTCGGGGCTGGGCGGTGCGTAATACAGCTGGGACAACACGCCATACAACTCGGCACGTGCGGTTTCCTCATCCAGCGCAGAGCTGCCGGGCTGGGTCAATGAAACAGAGGCGCTCACAGGTCGGTCACTTTCGATTCGTTTTGTGCGGAGTACAGATCAATCACGCGGCAGTCACTGCACATCTTGAGCCGCTCCAGCGCTTCGCCCTGGAACATGGCATGCCCAGCCAGCTTGCCCAGCATGGCCTCGATGGCCTTCACGGTGCCAAACGGTTTGCTGCAGCGCACACAGGCCCAGGGCTGCGCTTCGTTGAGCACGCGCAGCTGCGCGCGCTCGGGCGCGAGCGACAGGCGGGGCTGCAGGCTGATCGCGTTTTCCGGGCAGGTGGTCTGGCACAGGCCGCACTGCACGCAGTTCTTCTCCAGAAAGCGCAGTTGCGGCGTTTGCGGGTTGTCTTGCAGAGCGCTTGCCGGGCAGGCGCTCACGCAACTCAGGCACAGGGTGCAGCGGTCTTTATCGACCGTGATGGTGCCCAGAGGTGAGCCCTTGGCGGGCAGCTCAATCGCCGCTGGCAAGGAGGCTGCACCCAGGGGCGACTGTTCGACCAGATGGTCCAGCGCCATGTCCAGGGTGCTGCGCTTCTCCTGCGCGATAGCAAAGCGTGCGGCAACGCTCGGGGTGCGCTGGCGCGTTTGGCCCAGGGTTTGCAGCGCCGCATCCAACTCCGTCGGGTGCTTGGCCTCGATGATGCGCAGGTGGGTGCCCGTGTAGCCAAGCCCGTTGAGGATGCGCTGGGCCACGTCCATCTGCGCCTGCAGCCCTTCCAGGTACTGCGGCGCCTCTTCGGTGGTAACCAGCAAGACGATTTGCGAGGCCCCGTAGGCGATGGCGCTCAGCCACAGGTCCACGCCCGTGCTGGCGGTGTGCCACAAGGCCACCGGAATCACATTCGCAGGCACGCCATGGGCCACCTTCAGCTGCGCTGCGCGGCCCAGCTCATTGACCAACGCCTGGCCACGCTCCTGGCTGTGCAACAGCAGCACGGCGTCCTTGCCGCCCGCTGCGGCATAGGTGGACAGCAGAGTTTTAAAACGCTGCCCCTGCTCCGCCGCAGGCGGATAGGCATAGGTCATCGCGCCCGTGGGGCACACGGTGGTGCAGGCGCCGCAGCCCACGCACAGGTTGGGGTTGACCACCACGCGCTGGCGGGCCTTGTCGCTGCTGATGGCCTCGGCCGAGCAAATGTCCACGCAGGCGCTGCAACCCACGGTGGCGTTGCGGCTGTGGGCGCAGAGCTTCTGCTTGTATTCAAAAAACTTGGGCTTCTCAAACTCGCCCACCAGTTCGCGCAGCTTGAGCACGGTGGGCAGGTCACGCCCATCGCTGCGCAGGTAGCCCTGGGGCAGCGCGTGCTGCAAGAAGGTGGGCGTGGCGTCAGCGCGGCGCATGTCCAGCACCAGATCGAACTGGGCCGACTCGCTCTCGACCGCGCGCTGAAAGTCAATCGCCCCCGCCACCTGGCACGCCTTCACGCAAGCGCGGTGGCCCTGGCAGGCAGCCACGTCAATCTGGTAATCCAGCCCGATGGCGTTTTCCGGGCAGGCGGCCACGCAGGCATTGCAGCGGGTGCACAGGTCAAGGTTGATGGGGTTGTCTTCGCGCCAGCGCAATTCAAACGCACCCAGCCAGCCCGTCAATGCTTCGATGCGCCCGCCCAGCACGGGGTAGCGACGAGCCTGGGCGCCACCGGCCTGGCCGGGGCCTTGGGCGAACACGGTAACGTCCAGCACATCAGACACCAACCCGGCCACCTGCTCTGCCGCATCGAGCGGCCCGATGATCAGCAGGCGCCCGGCGCTCTTATATGTCACCACCGGCACGGGCGGCGGCTCGGGCAGGTGCGCCGCCGCCAGCAGCGCGGCGATCTTGGGGCCGGCCTTGCCCGCATCGCGGCTCCAGCCGCCGGTTTCGCGGATATTCACAAAGCGGATGGGCGAGATGGCGCCTTCCGTCTGGCGGCCCAGGTCAGCGAACAGGCGCTCTTCCTGGGTGCATGCCACCACCACGTCCTCGCCCGAGCGGATGGCCTGGGTGAAGGCGCCCGCCTCGCGGCGGCACAGGGTGGAATGGAGGGTCAGGTCTTCACGAAGCGCGGTGCCCAGGGCCTGGGCGTTCAGCGGCATCGTCTGGTTGCAATCGCAGATGAGCGTGGTCATGTTCTGTGTGGCTGGCTGGGGCAAGCGACGCAGGCTCCCCCGTGGAACCCGCCGACGCTTGCCCGTGCGTGCTAGGAATAGCTGTGCATACCCCCGACTGTGCCACGTCTTGCCCCGGTTGCGCTGCCGATGGCACAGGGGGTTCCACGGGTGCGGGGTCTTTCGGGTCATTCCGCCCGGCAGGGGCGGCTGCCTGCCCTGCGGCTGGTGGCTTTTCCAGCTCTTCTTCCACCCGCCCCATGAACTGGGCGCTGGCCATTTCCTTGAGCATGGCAGCGGGCAGCGGGTCGGGCTGGGTGTAGTCGTCGATGTAGATGTCCAGGCCGTCCATCACGTTGAAGTGGGGGTCGGTGAAGAGCTTCTTCATCGCAGCGTTGCGCACCTCAGGCGCCACCGCACGGCTGGCGAAGGGCTTGAAATCGGAATCGATGGACAGCGACTGCGCGTCTTGCAGCGTGGGCAACGGCGCGACTGCGGGCTCGGGCGGCACGGGTGCCGCAGCAGGCTGCGCGGCCAGGGGCGCAGGCGCATTCACCCCGGCTGGCGCAGGTGCCTGTGGCAAAGGTGGCGCAGGGTCTTGTACGGGCTTGCCCTCGCGCACCTCCTGCTTGCGGCGCGACCAGCGGCCCAGGAATCCGTCAGCCACGGCCACCTCCACCACGGTGCTTCTCGGTACTCACCGAAGCGGGGTTGCCGAACCGGTCTTGCAGCGGCTGAAAGCTGTCAGGACGCTTACGGCGCTTGGGCTCAGGCTGGTAGTTCTCGGCCACAAAGGCCTGCAGCACCTCCAGCACCTCAGGCGGCACAGGCACTTGCTCCACCGTTTCTTGCGCATCCAGCCAGCGGCCGGCCTCGTGGTAGCTCAGGCTGACTTCCACCGGGCGGGCCAGGCGGGGGGCATCGCCACCATCGTCCTCGTCCATGCGCCACAGCACAAACCAGCACGGGGCGGGCGATTCGACATTCAGGTGGTAGCCCTCGGCATCGTCGCGGAACAGCTCCACCCGAAAGCCGGGAAACATCCAGCGCTGTTCGCGCTCGTCGCTCAACAATTGGCGCGGTTCGGTGCCGAAGGCCGGGTCGTGCATGACCACTTCGGCCAGCGACCACCGCCAGGGCTGCCAGCGGTTGTCAATGCGCTCGCAGCGCATGATCACAGCAACATCGGTGTAGGGGCGCTCAGTCATGGGCAGCGACTGTACTCTGTAGCAGCCCCCGCCATACAGGCGCGCCGTCAAACCCCTGCGCCCTGCTCTTCAATCGGCCTTGGCCGATGGCAGCGCCTCTACCGCCACAGCGCAGTATTTGAACTCTGGAATCTTGCCAAACGGATCCAGCGCAGCGTTGGTGAGCAGGTTGGCTGCGGCTTCCACATATGCAAAGGGCATGAACACCGTGCCACGCGGCGTGCCGTCGTCGCGCCGCACGCGCACCTGCACCATGCCGCGCCGCGAGCGTATGCCCACCAGCGTACCCGGCTGCACGCCCAGCCGCGCCAGTTCGTCACCGTGCAGGGACGCGGTGGCCATGGGCTCAATGGCGTCCAGCACGGTGCTGCGCCGCGTCATGCTGCCGGTGTGCCAATGCTCCAGCTGGCGGCCGGTGATGAGCACAAACGGGAACTCAGCGCTGGGCTTTTCGGCGGCTGGGATCACGCTGGCAGGCACCAGTTGCAGGCGACCCGTGGGCGTGGGGAAATGATCGGTGAAGACGATGGGCTGGCCAGGGTCGTCAGATGTGAGGCACGGGTAGGTCACGCTGGAGTCGCGCTCCAGCCGGTCCCAGGTGATGCCCTCGATGCTCGCGTGCATGGCCTGCCGCATTTCCTCGTACACGGCGGCCACGCCAGATTCTTCGCCTTCGTAGTTCCAGTTCAGGCCCGCCCCGCCGCCGGGCCGCCCCAAGGCGGGGCCGGCCCCCTCGGGGGGCAGCGACGACACGAAGTGCGGAGCGTGGGGGCCCACTCGTTGCGCGATCTGCTGAATGATCCACAGGTCTGCCCGTGCGTCCCCAGGAGGGTTCAGCGCTCGGCGGCCCATCTGCACCATGCGGTCGGTGTTGCTGGCGGTGCCCGTCTTTTCAGGCCAGGCGCTGGCGGGCAGCACCACATCGGCCAGCCAGGCGGTTTCGGTCAAAAAGATGTCCTGTACTACCAGGTACGAGAGGCTGGCCAGCGCGTGGCGCGCGTGGTTCAGGTCGGGGTCGCTCATGGCGGGGTTCTCGCCCATGATGTACATGCCGCGCACCTTGTGCGGGTCGCTGTCATCGGCCAGGGCCTTGTGCATGATCTCCACCACCGTGTAGCCCGGCGCCTCGTCCAGCTTCGTCCCCCAGAATTCTTCAAACCACGCATGGGCCCCGGCGTTGTCCACGCGCTGGTAGTTGGGAAACATCATGGGGATCAGGCCCGCGTCGCTCGCGCCCTGCACGTTGTTCTGGCCGCGCAGCGGGTGCAGGCCGGAGCCGGGCTTGCCGATCTGGCCGGTGACAGCGCACAGCGCGATCAGGCAGCGCGCGTTGTCGGTGCCGTGGATATGCTGGCTCACGCCCATGCCCCACAGAATCATCGATGCCTTCGCCGTGGCAAACGCGCGCGCCACTTCGCGCAGCGTCTCGGCCGGGATGCCGCACACGGGCGCCATGGCCTCAGGGCTGCAGCCCATCACGTTGGCCTTGAGCGCCTCGAAGTTGTTGGCGCGATCCCGGATGAAGGCCTCATCCACCAAGCCTTCGTCGATCACCGTGTGGATGAGCGCATTGAGCATGGCCACGTCGGTGTCGGCCTTGAACTGCAGCGTGCGCCAGGCGTGGCGGCCAATGTCGGTCACGCGCGGGTCCGCCAGCACGATCTTCGCGCCGCGCTTCGCAGCGTTCTTCATCCAGGTCGCCGCCACGGGGTGGTTGGCCGTGGGGTTGGAGCCGATCACAAAGATCAGCTCGGCATGTTCCACATCGTTCACCGGGTTGCTCACCGCGCCGGAGCCCACGCCTTCGAGCAGCGCGGCCACGCTGGACGCGTGGCACAGCCGCGTGCAGTGGTCCACGTTGTTGCTGCCAAAGCCGGTGCGCACCAGCTTCTGGAACAGGTAGGCCTCTTCGTTGCTGCCCTTGGCCGAGCCAAAGCCCGCCAGCGCCTTGGGGCCGTGGGTGTCGCGCAGGTTTTTGAGCGTGCCAGCGGCCAGATCCAGCGCTTCTTCCCAGGTCGCCTCGCGGAAGGTATCGCGCCAGTCGACGCCATGGGGACGCACTTCTTTGGGCACGCCCGGCTTGCGGATCAGCGGCACCGTGAGGCGGTCCGGATGGTGCGCGTAGTCAAAACCAAACCGCCCCTTCACGCACAGGCGACCCTGGTTGGCCGGGCCGTCGCGGCCTTTCACGCTGATGATTTTTTCATCGCGCACGTTGTAGGTGATGAGGCAGCCCACGCCGCAGAACGGGCAGACCGAATCGACCTTGCGGTCCACCTTTTGCGAGCCGATGTGCGTCTTGGGGCTGAGCGCGCCCGTGGGGCAGGCCTGCACGCATTCGCCACAGGCCACGCAGGTGCTTTCGGCCATGGGGTCGTCGAGGTCGAAAACGATCTTGCTGTCGGCCCCGCGCAGCGCGTAGCCGATCACATCGTTGACCTGCTCTTCGCGGCAGGCGCGCACGCAGCGGTTGCACTGGATGCAGGCATCCAGATTCACGGCCATGGCGGGGTGGCTCAGGTCGGGCGCGGGCTGCTCGCGGCGCAGGGCCTTCAATGCCGGGCGCACGCTCACGCCCAGCCGATCCGCCCATTGGCTCAACTCGCCATGCTGGCCCACCGCTTCCGTATTTTTTGAATCAAATGGGGCTCCAGCGCATGATGGATAAGCGCCGCCAGCTATCAATTCAGGAGTATCTGGCTGGTCATCATTCCATTGGTATCCCACGTCCGGCATGTCGGACAGCAGCATCTCCACCACCATCTGCTGGCTTTTGCGGGCACGCGGGCTAGCGGCCTGCACTTTCATCCCTGCGGTGGGCGCTCGGCAGCAGCTGGGCGCCAGCGTGCGCTCGCCCGCGATCTCAACCACGCAGGCGCGGCAGTTGCCGTCGGGCCGCAGGCCGTCGGTGTAGCAGAGGTGCGGGATCTCCACGCCGTGGCGCTGCGCGGCTTTCAGAATGGTTTCGCCGGGGTGGGCGGTGACGGGCTGGCCGTCCAGCTCGAAGGCCACGCCTGGCGTGTGGGGCAGCGCGCTCATGGCTGGCCTCCTTGGGGCAATTGCTCTGCCAACGGGCTGTTGCGCGGCTTGGGCAGATCACCCGGCCAGGGCCCTTCGCCCACCTCGTGCGGAAAATACTTGTGAATGCAGCGGATGGGGTTGGGCGCCGCCTGGCCCAGGCCGCAGATGGAGGCGTCGGCCATTACCTGTGCCAGATCGTCCAGCAACTCCTCATCCCACTGCGGTGCCTCCATCAGCGTGGCCGCCTTGGCCGTGCCCACGCGGCAGGGCGTGCACTGGCCGCAGCTTTCGTGTTCAAAAAAGCGCATCACATTCAGCGCTGCGTCGCGCGCCCGGTCATGCTGGCTGAGCACGATGACGGCGGCCGAGCCGATGAAGCAGCCGTAGGGCTGCAGCGTGTCGAAGTCCAGCGGAATCTGGTTGAGGCTGGCGGGCAGGATGCCGCCCGAGGCGCCGCCGGGCAGGTAGGCATAGAGCTGGTGGCCGTCCAGCATGCCGCCGCAGTATTCGTCGATGAGTTCCTGCACCGTGATGCCCGCCGGAGCCAGCTTGACGCCCGGGTGCTTCACGCGCCCGCTCACGCTGAAACTGCGCAGCCCCATGCGGCCGTGGCGGCCAAAGCTGGCGAACCACTGCGGGCCGCGCTCGACAATGTCGCGCACCCAGTACAGGGTTTCAAAGTTGTGCTCCAGCGTGGGGCGGCCAAACAGCCCCACCTGGGCGATGTAGGGCGGGCGCATGCGGGGTTCGCCGCGCTTGCCCTCGATGCTCTCGATCATCGCGGACTCTTCGCCGCAGATGTAGGCACCCGCGCCGCGCCGCAGTTCGATGTGCGGCAGCGGGCATGGCGGCTCGGTGCGCAGGTCGTCAAGCGCCTTTTGCAGCAGCGCACGGCAGCCGTGGTACTCGTCGCGCAGGTAGATATAGATGGCCTCGGTACCCACCACCTGGGCGGCGATGAGCACGCCTTCCAGAAAACGGTGCGGGTCGCGCTCCAGGTAAGTGCGGTCCTTGAAGGTGCCGGGCTCGCCTTCATCAATGTTGACGGCCATCAGGCGTGGCGCGGGCTGGTCCCGAACAATCCGCCACTTGCGCCCCGCCGGGAAGCCCGCGCCGCCCAGGCCGCGCAGGCCCGAATCCTCCATGGCAGCCAGCACCCCCTCGGCGTCCATCTCGCCGTTGACCAAGGCGGCAGCGGTCTGGTAACCGCCGCGGGCGCGGTAGGTGGCGAGATCAGTGTGCGCGGGGCTGATGCCATCCGGCTGCGCAGGTACGCTGTGCTCTGCCAGCGCTGCAATATCAAAATTGATAGCTGCTGGCGCTGATGGGTGAAGCGCCAGAGCCCGATTTGGCTTCAAAGTGACGGTTTCCAGCACCGAGTCCAAGGTGGCGTGCGGCACCGGACACTGGTGCACCACGGCCACGGGGGCCTGTTCACAACGGCCTACGCAGGGCACAGCTACCACCTGTACATCGCCCTGCCCGGCCGCTTGCAACCGTGCCGGCAGTGCTTCGAGCAGTTCGCGCGCCCCGGCCATGGTGCAGCTCAGGCTGTCGCACACGCGCAGCACCAGGCGCGGTGCCTGGGCTTCCTCGCCACGCACGATCTCGAAGTGGTGATAAAAGCTCGCCACCTCGTACACCTCGGCCATCGGCAGGTTCATCTGCTTGGCGAGCGCCACCAGGTGCCGGTCGTGCAGCACGCCAAAGTGGTCGTTCAGGCGGTGCAGGTATTCAATGAGCAGATCGCGCCGAAAACCATTGGCCGGGCGCGGGCCCAGCAACTGCGCCACGTCTGCCATGGCAGCCTCTTCAGGCTGGCGGCCTTTGAGGCGGCTTTTGCGGCGGATGCGCTCGCGCATGTCGTTGACCGATACAGCGGCGACAACGGTTGCGTTGGGGGCTTCGGGGGCAAGGTGCATGGGCCGGGGGCGTGGAGCGCGTTGTTTTGTATGAAGGCGCCTGCATAGGCCAGGCGCGCCGCCGCAGTGTCAGCCAGGGACTCGTACGGCGTCAAATTGCCGATGCACATGGGGCGATCACAAAAACAAATGAAACGGCCGTTTTTGCAACGGCCCGTGAATCAAACACCGCAACCCGTGGGGTCAGCGCTCAATCGGCGACCAGAAGCCCACTGTGCGCTGCTGCGTGCTGCAGCCAGTCGGGGTCCTGCGCCAGGGCCAGCGCGGCATCGAGGGCGCGCGTGGGCTGCACCTGTCGGTGCGACATGAATCCGATGGGCGTGGTAAGCATTGGAGCGGTCAGAGGCAGCGCCTCCAGCCCCTCATGGCCGCGCACTGCATCCACCAGCGCACCGGGAAGGACGCTGCACAACTGGCCTGCCACCACGCTCAGCGCCAGGGTCAGCACCGAATCGGTTTCCATGGCGGGCATGACCGTGGCGCCTGCCGCTCGGAAGGCGCCATCGACCAGGCTGCGGTTGTGCATCTCGGGGGTGAGCAGGCACAGCGGCAGCGCCGCCGCATCGGCCCAGGCCATGGGCGGGCCAATCTGCAGCCAGCGCGCTGCGCCCTTGGGCGGCTGGGAGGCACGGCGCAGCAGAAAGTAGTGCTCCACATACTGCGGCCAGGCCCGCAGCGGGCCGCCGCGTGCGGGCATGCGTTCGGTGTAGCCCAGCGCCAGGTCCAGCGAAATGTTTTCCAGCCCCGCCTCCAACGCCTGCGAGCTCATCGACAACACCACCGGTACGATGCCCGGGTGCCGTGCCTGCAACTGCGCCGCAAACCGCGCGAGGATGGGCATGGCCGTGGGCACGGCGCCCAGGCGCAGCGTGCCGCGCGGGTGGGCGGCGTCGCTGCTCAGGTCCTGCTGCAGCACCTGGTGCTCGTGCAGCATGCGCTGGGCGGTGGCCAGCACGCGCTCGCCTTCGGGCGTAAAGCCTTCAAAGCTGCGGCCCCGGCGCACCACCACCACGCCAAATTCTTTTTCCAGCGCACGCAGCGCGTTGGACAGGGCCGGCTGCGTGATGTGGCAGGCCTGCGCGGCGCGGCCAAAGTGCCGGTGCTCGTGCAGCGCCACCAGGTAGCGCAGGGACGCGAGCAGGTTCATGGCGAGTGGGGGCGGCTCAGGCGGCTCGGGAGGATCAGGTGTTCTTACTGATCGAGATGGTGGGGAACTTGCTGGAAAAATCCTTGGCCTGCTGGGCGATCTTCACCGCCACATCGCGCGCCACCTTCTTGTAGATCTGCGCGACCTCGCCGTCAGGGTCGGCCACCACGGTGGGCTTGCCGCTGTCGGCCTGCAGGCGGATGTGCATGTCCAGCGGCAGCGCGCCCAGGTAGTCCATGCCATAGTCCGCGGCCATCTTCTTGCCGCCGTCGGCGCCGAAGATGTGCTCCACATGGCCGCAGTTGCTGCACACGTGCACGGCCATGTTCTCCACGATGCCCAGGATGGGCACGCCCACCTTCTCGAACATCTTGATGCCCTTCTTGGCGTCCAGCAGCGCAATGTCCTGCGGCGTGGTGACGATCACCGCGCCGGTCATGGGCACGCGCTGGGAGAGCGTGAGCTGGATGTCGCCCGTACCCGGCGGCATGTCGATGATGAGGTAATCCAGGTCCTTCCAGTTGGTCTGGCGCAGCAGCTGCTCCAGCGCCTGCGTAGCCATGGGGCCGCGCCAGATCATGGCCTCGTCCTGATCCACCAGGAAGCCGATGGACATGACCTGCACGCCGTAGTTCTCGAGCGGCTCCATGGTCTTGCCGTCCTCGCTCTCCGGGCGGCGGCTGATGCCCAGCATCATGGGCTGGCTGGGGCCGTAGATGTCGGCGTCCAGCACACCCACGCTGGCACCCTCGGCCGCCAGGGCCAGCGCCAGGTTGGCGGCGGTGGTGCTCTTGCCCACACCGCCCTTGCCCGAGGCCACGGCAATGATGTTCTTCACCTGGGGCAAGAGCTGCACGCCACGCTGCACGGCATGGGCGATGACCTTGGTGGTGATGTTGACCGACACGTTGCTCACCCCGGCAACGCCCTTGGCGGCAGCTACCAGGCTGCGGCGCAGCTCGGGCACCAGGCTCTTGGCGGGGTAGCCCAGCTCCACGTCAAACGCCACGTCGCCACCGCTGATCTGCACATTGCGCAGTGCGCGGGTGCTGACAAAATCCTTGCCCGTGTGGGGGTCGAGCACGCTGGAAAGTGCGGCCAAAAGGCCTTGTTCGGTGACTGACATTCAAATAACTCCTGTGGGGGCCGTAGTCTATCCAAGGGGCTTTCACCGATTTTTCTTGTGGGCAAGCCGTGAAGGCCCCACTTTGGCAGTGCTCCCGCATGCCCATAACAGCCCTGCAACTGCACGACAATGCGCAGCCATTGCCCCAACGCCCAAGCGAGAAGCCACCGTGAAATTCAAGATGTCCGAAAACTCCCTGTTCGCCTTGCTGCTGCGCTCGCCGTGGTGGATCAGCTTTGTGCTGGTCGCCTGCGTCGCGCTCATCTCCAAGGCGCTGCTGCCATCGGAGTACTTCATTTATGGCGCGCTGGGCGGCTTTCCCATTTTTGTGGTGGGCTGCATCGCGGCCTGGCGCCAGCTGCGCGCGCCCAGCGCTGCCAAGGTGCAAACCATGCTCGACCAAGCCCAGGCGATGCCGTGGGCCAAGTTCTCGCAGGCCCTCACCCGCGCCTGGGCGGGCCAGGGTTATGGGGTGAACGCCCCATCAAAAGGGGCCGTAGACCTGCGGTTGACCCAAAACGGCCAGACCACTCTGGTCAGCGCCAAACGCTGGAAAGCCGCCACGCACGGCGTGGAACCACTGCGCGAGCTGTACAGCGCCATGCAGGCTGAAAACGCCCAGGGCGGCATCTACGTGGCAGGGCAAGGCACCGTGAGCGAAACCGCTGCGCTGTTTGCGCGCGACCATGGCATCACCATCCTGCAGGGGCCCGCACTGGCCGTGCTGTTGCTCGGCTGACACACTGCGGCGCCCTGTGGCCAGGGGCGCGGGTTTTCCCAAAGCCTGCGGGCTGCGGCCGAGCCGCACACTTTCAGCCTTCGAAGCCGCTGCAGCGCATCTGCCACGGTGGCTCTTTCTGATCACCCTCACCAGACCATGCCCCAAGCAGCCCCCAAAGCGCCCACATCCGCTCCGCCCACAGGCTTGCTGCTGACCGGTGGCGGCGCCCGCGCGGCCTACCAGGTGGGGGTGCTGGAGGCGATTGCCGACCTGCGCCAGGCCTGCGGCGCAGGTAGCGAGCCCAACCCGTTTCCCATCATCACCGGCACCTCGGCGGGCGCCATCAACGCCGCCGCGCTGGCCTGCGGGGCCGACAACTTTGACCGCGCCGTGCGGCGCATTGCCCGGGTGTGGCGGCAATTCCATGCCAACCAGGTGTACGGGGCCGATTCACTGAGCGTGATGCGCAGCGGCGCGCGCTGGCTCACGCTGGTGTCGATTGGCTGGGCGCTGGCCCGCTGGCGGCGCATGCGGCCTCAGTCGCTGCTGGACAACAAGCCACTCGAAAAACTGTTGGTCAAGATGGTGCCATTGGTGCGCCTGCCCCGCCTCATCCGCAAGGGGCATTTGAAGGCGCTGGCCGTCACGGCGTCCAGCTACAGCTCGGGCGAGCACGTCACGTTTTTTGAGGCCGCCACACCCGTCAAACCCTGGGTGCGCTCGCAGCGCAAGGCGGCCAGCGATCGCATCACGCACGAGCACCTGCTCGCGTCCTCAGCCATTCCGTTCATCTTCCAGGCCAAGGGCATTGAGGTGGACGACCACATCGAATACTTTGGCGACGGCTCCATGCGCCAGTCCGCGCCCATCGCCCCGGCCATCCACCTGGGGGCCGAGCGCATTCTGGTGATCGGCGCAGGCCGCATGCACGAACCCAAGAACGACGCAGCTGCCAACCCCACGCCCAACTACCCGTCGCTTGCGCAAATTGCGGGGCACGCGCTTTCCAACATCTTTCTGGATGCGCTGGCGGTGGATGTGGAACGTGTGCAGCGCATCAACCAGACGCTCTCACTCATCCCCGAAGAAAAGCGCACCCACAGCGCCCTGCGGCCGATTGAGCTGCTGGTCATCGCCCCCTCGCAGCGGCTGGATGCCGTGGCCGCCCGCCATGTGGGCGACCTGCCCACGCCGGTGCGCACCATGCTGGGCGCGCTGGGCGTCACCTCGAACATGGCCGACGTGCGCGGCGCGGCGCTGGCCAGTTACCTGCTGTTTGAGGCCGGTTACACCCAAGAACTGATGGCCCTGGGCCGGGCCGACACCCTGGCCATGCGCGCCCAGGTGTGCCAGTTTTTTGGCTGGACGGACACCGGCGCCGAAGTGCGCACCCAGCTGCACCAGTAGCCCCCCGGGGCAAGACCGGGTTGCGTGGCAACCGCACGGGCCGTGGCCTAAAATCGCGGGTTCCGCCTGAGAAAGTGTCTCCCCATGTCGTCACCTGCCCGCAAACTCTTCGTCACCACCGCCCTGCCGTATGCCAACGGCAACTTCCACATCGGCCACATCATGGAATACATCCAGGCCGACATCTGGGTGCGGTTCCAGCGAATGCAGGGCAATGCCGTGAACTTTGTGGGCGCGGACGACACGCACGGCGCGCCCATCATGATTGCCGCCGAAAAAGCCGGCGTCACGCCCCAGCAGTTTGTGGCCAACATTGCCGCAGGCCGCAAGCAGTATCTGGACGGCTTTCACATCAGCTTTGACAACTGGCACAGCACCGACGCGCCCGAAAACCACGAACTGGCCCGCCAGATCTACCGCGACCTGCGCGACCGCGCCGATGGCAGCCTGATCGAAGTGCGCACCATCGAGCAGTTCTTCGACCCCGAGAAGAACATGTTCCTGCCTGACCGCTACATCAAGGGCGAATGCCCCAAGTGCCACGCCAAGGACCAGTACGGCGACAACTGCGAGGTGTGCGGCACGGTGTACGCCCCCACCGACCTGATCAACCCCTACTCGGCCCTCTCCGGCGCCAAGCCCGAGCTGAAACACTCCGAGCACTTCTTCTTCAAGCTCTCAGACCCGCGCTGCGTGGAGTTTTTGCAGAACTGGACGCAAGACGGCAAGCTCCAGCCCGAGGTGGCCAACAAGATCAAGGAATGGTTCAGCGTCCGCACCAACCCCGACGGCACCACCAGCGAAGGCCTGGGCGACTGGGACATCAGCCGCGATGCGCCCTACTTCGGCATCGAGATCCCGGACGCGCCCGGCAAGTACTTCTATGTGTGGCTCGATGCGCCCGTGGGCTACCTCGCCTCGCTCAAGAACCTGCTGGACAAACGCGGCGAAAGCTACGACGCCTACATGGCCGACCCGCTGCTTGAGCAGTACCACTTCATCGGCAAGGACATCGTCACCTTCCACACCCTGTTCTGGCCCGCCATGCTGCACTTCAGCGGCCGCAAGACGCCCAACAGCGTGTTCGTGCACGGCTTCCTCACCGTGAACAACGGCGAGAAGATGAGCAAGAGCCGGGGCACGGGCCTCGACCCGCTCAAGTACCTGAGCCTGGGCATGAACGCCGAATGGCTGCGCTACTACCTGGCCGCCAAGCTCAGCGCGCGCAACGAAGACATCGACTTCAATGCCGAAGACTTCATGCTGCGCGTGAACAGCGATTTGATCGGTAAGTACGTGAACATTGCCAGCCGTGCGGCGGGGTTCCTGACCAAGCGGTTTGAAGGCAAGCTGACCCAAGACTTTGACGCTGCTGGCAGCGCCCTGCTGGCCGAGGTGCGCGGCGCCCGCGACACCCTGGCCCAGCTGTACGAAGCCCGTGAATACGGCAAGGCCACCCGCGAAATCATGCTGCTGGCCGACCGCATCAACGCCTACGTGGACCAGAACAAGCCCTGGGACCTGGCCAAGGACGCCGCCAACAATGTGGCCCTGCACCAGGTGTGCTCGGTGCTCATCAACGCGTTCGACGCCCTCACCCGCTACCTGGCGCCCGTGCTGCCTGGCCTTTCACGTGCCGTGGAAGGCTTCGTCGGCCGCAGCATGACCGAGTGGGCCGTGGACGGCAACGTGCAGGCCATCCAGCCCTACAACCACCTGATGCAGCGCGTGACGCCCGAGCAGCTTGAGGCATTGTTTGAGCCTCCAGCCCAAGCAGCACAAGCGCCAGCAGCTACAGAAACCGTAGCAGCTCCAGGAGGCGAAGAGCTGGCCCCCACCATCACCATCGACGACTTCACCAAGATCGACCTGCGCATCGCCCTGATCGTGAACTGCGAGCCGGTGGAAGGATCGACCAAACTGCTGCGCCTGACGCTGGACGTGGGCGAGGGCAAGACCCGCAACGTGTTCAGCGGCATTGCCAGCGCCTACAAGCCCGAAGATCTGGTGGGCAAGCACACCGTGATGGTGGCCAACCTGGCCCCGCGCAAGATGAAGTTTGGCGTGAGCGAAGGCATGGTGCTGGCCGCCAGCCATGGCGACGAAAAAGCCAACCCCGGCATCTACGTGCTCAACCCCTGGCCCGGCGCCACGCCCGGCATGCGGGTGCGCTGATCGCCTGCGATTGGTTCCAATGACAAGGCCCTCGCTCAGAGGGCCTTTTCTTTTGGCAACACACGCTGATAGCAGCGCCAGGCAACCAGCCTCAGGGCAGAAGCGTCAACCGCCCACGTACCGCCCCGGCCGGTGGCTGATCCATAAAAACACGCCCATCACCACGGCCGCCAGCACCGAATAAAACACCCGCTCGAGCGGCACCACGAACAGGGCCAGCAGCAGCACTACGCAGTCGATCGCCAGTTGCACCTTGCCCGCCCGCACGCCGTAGCGGTTTTGCATGTACAGCGACACGATGGTGGCGCCCCCCAGGCTGGAGCGGTGCCGAGCCAGGAACAAGCAGCCCGTGCCCAGCAGCAGCCCACCGAGCAGGGAGGCAAATAGCGGATTGATGTAGCTGACCTGCATCACATGCGGGAACAGCTCGGTCAACAGCGACAGCAGTGCCACGCTGACGAAGGTTTTGAGCGTGAACTCGCGGCCCATGCGTGTCCAGGCGAACCAGTAAAAGGGCAGGTTCACCACAAAGAACAGCTTGCCGAACGAGATGTCGGTGACGTAGTGCAGCAAAAATGCCATGCCCGCCGTGCTGCCAATGAGCAACCCGGCCTGGTTGAACAGCATGAGCGCCATGGCCACAAACAGGGTGCCCGAGAACAGGGCTTGCGCATCTTCATAAGTGCCGTGGCGCAAAGACACTACGGGGCCGGGGGCAGACGAGTTGCTGGATTCAGCAGGAGACATGGAAAAAACTCTTGGTTTTGAAAATGGAGAGGGGTCAGAGCCTTGTGAGCCCCAACACCATGGGCCCCTGTCACGGGGGCACAAGAACACAAGCAAACAGCGCGCCAAACGGAATGTGGCTCTGTTGCCAGCGACAATCAACGCCTCAATTGCTATTAAATAAATAGCATTCAGCGCTTAAGATTCAAGCGCTGGGCCTTATTTTCTTCTATTTTCAAAATCCAGTAGCACACCTGGCTCTATCGACCACCGCCCTTGTTCTCGTGGGCATCCATGTCGTCACCCGTGTAGGTGCGCAGTACACGCTGGTCTGGCCCATGCACCACGGTGAACAGCTTGGGCGAGGTGGCGGGCAAGGCAAAGCGCCAGTCCACCTCGGTTTCGCCCTTGAGGGCGAAGTGCATGGTTTTGGCGGGCTTGCCCAGCATGCGGCGCACTTCGCTCATGGGCATGCCCGGCTGAATGCGCGCGAAGTTCTCGGGCGTCAGCACCTGGCGCACCCCGGCCAGCTTGCCGTCGGCCCCCAGCGTGATCATGTAATTGACCTGGCCGGCGGGCTGGCGGTTGTACTCAAAGGTGCGGGCACCGCCTGGCTCCTCCCAGATCATCTCAGGGGCGCCGAAGCGGTCGCGCACATCGGCTTCGGTGGAAACGCCCGGCTGCAACTCGCTCAGCCGCTGGGGGTCGCACCCCGCTGCGGCCAGCAGGGCGAGTGCCGCCAGCACGGTGGCGGCGGCACGGTGAATATGATCAGAAAGTGGCATGGCATCGTCCCGGTAAAATCCAGCAAAAGAGGTTCACTGCACATGTCTATTTTCCGCCGCCCCGACTACCAATCCGACGCCACCCAATTCATCAACCAGCTCAAGGCCACCAAGCCTGAACTGGACAAGCAGCAGCAAGCCGGCCGCGCCCTGCTGTGGGACAAGCAGGTAGACCGCCAGCTATGGAACGATTACCGCCAGGCGCGCGTGGCCCAAAAGCCTTACGTCTACCAGACCAACGCGGACTGAGCCTTGCCGCCGCCAGCATTTGCAATGTAATCAGCCCCTGGCGCTTGACCAGCAAGCGCTAGCAGCTATTTATTTCATAGCAAACATGAGCAACGCAGCGCCCACCAGCAGCGCACCCGCCGACAATCAACCGGAAGCTACTGGCAGCACCATGCCCGACGTGGTGGATCAGGTGGCGCTGGCGCGCCTGTATGGCGAGCCACTGTTTGCGCTGCCGCAAGACCTGTACATCCCGCCCGACGCGCTTGAAATCTTCCTCGAGGCCTTTGAAGGCCCGCTGGATTTGCTGCTGTACCTGATCCGCAAGCAGAACTTCAACATCCTCGACATCCCCATGGTGGGGGTGACCAAGCAGTATCTGGCGTATGTGGACGAGATCCGCAGCCGCAACCTGGAGCTGGCCGCCGAGTATTTGCTGATGGCGGCAATGCTCATCGAGATCAAGTCGCGCATGCTGCTCCCGCCCAAGAAGCAGGCCGAGGGCGAAGAGCCCGAAGACCCGCGCGCCGAGCTGGTGCGCCGACTGCTCGAATACGAGCAGATGAAGATGGCTGCCGCGCGCCTGGGACAGCTGCCGCAGTACGGCCGCGACTTTTTGAAGGCACAGGTCTACATCGAACAAAGCCTGCAGCCGCGCTTCCCCGACGTGCATGTGGTGGAACTGCAGGAAGCCTGGCGCGACATTTTGAAGCGCGCCAAGCTGGTGCAACACCACAAGATCACCCGCGAAGAGCTGAGCGTGCGCGAGTACATGAGCATGGTGCTCAAGACTTTGCAGGGCCGCCGCTTTGTGGAGTTTGAAGAACTCTTCGAGCCTGAAAAAGGCAGCACGGTGCTGGTGGTGACCTTTATTGCGCTGCTGGAGCTGGCCAAAGAGACGCTGATCGAAATCACGCAGGCCGAGGCATTCGCCCCCATTTACGTGCGCCTCGCTTACACGCCAGTCTAGACTGGCTCCCCCCGTCCACCGCCCTGGCCGGTGGCCATGGCGTTACCCCTTTCCTCACCCGCAAGCCATGGCATCCCACGACTTCGACGTTCTCATCGTAGGCAGCGGCCTCGCCGGCCTCTCGGCCGCACTGCACCTGGCGCCCACACACCGCGTGGCCGTCATCACCAAGCGCACGCTGCAAGATGGCTCCAGCGGCTGGGCCCAGGGCGGCATTGCCGCCGTGCTGGCCGACGACGACAGCTTTGCCGCGCACATTGAAGACACACTGGTGGCAGGCGCAGGCCTATGCGACCTGGCCACCACGCGCTTTGTGGTGGAGAACGCGCCCGAGTCCATCGCCTGGCTGCGCGGCCTGGGCGTGCCCTTCACGCTCGAAGGCGACCAGCTGCACCTGACCCGCGAAGGCGGCCACAGCGCGCGCCGCATCGCCCATGTGACGGACGCCACCGGCGCAGCGGTGCAGCGCACGCTGATCGACGTGGTGCGCGGCACGCCCGGCATCACCCTGTTTGAGCAGCACACGCTGGTGGACCTGATCACCACACGCAAGCTGGGATTGAACGGCAACCGCTGCCTGGGCCTGTATGCGCTGGACAGTGACACGGACGAGGTTGTGACCTTCCGCGCACCGCAAACCATCCTGGCCACGGGCGGCGCGGGCAAGGTGTACCTGTACACCACGAACCCCGACACCGCCACGGGCGACGGCATTGCGGCCGCTTGGCGTGCAGGCTGCCGCGTGGCGAACATGGAGTTCATCCAGTTCCACCCCACAGGCCTGTACCACCCGCACGAAAAGTCCTTTCTGATCAGCGAGGCGGTGCGTGGCGAAGGCGGGCAACTCAAGCTGCCCCCATCGGCCGGTGGCACGCGCTTCATGCCCGACCACGACCCACGCGCCGAACTGGCCCCGCGCGATGTGGTGGCCCGCGCCATCGACTTCGAGATGAAAAAGCACGGCCTCGACTGTGTGCACCTCGACATCTCGCACCAAAGCCCCGCGTTTTTGCAGGAGCACTTCCCCAACATCCTGGCGCACTGCGCATCGCTGGGCATCAACATCACGAAGGAACCCATCCCCGTGGTGCCCACCGCCCACTTCACCTGCGGCGGCGTGCTGACCGATCTGGCTGGCCGCACCGACCTGCCGGGCCTCTACGCCGTGGGCGAAGTCGCCTACACCGGCCTGCACGGCGCCAACCGGCTGGCCAGCAACTCGCTGCTTGAATGCATGGTGTTCGCACGCGCTGCCGCCCTGGCGATTGCCGCCACACCTGCTGCCGAACTGCCCACCGTGCCCGCCTGGGACGACAGCCGCGTGACCGACGCGGACGAGTCCGTCGTCATCTCGCACAACTGGGACGAGCTGCGCCGCTTCATGTGGGACTACGTAGGCATCGTGCGCACCAACAAGCGCCTGGAGCGCGCCGCGCACCGCATTGCGATGCTGCAAGGCGAGATTCAGGAGTTCTACGCGCACTTTCACGTCACGCGCGACCTGCTGGAGCTGCGCAATCTGGTGCAGGTGGCCGACCTGATCGTGAAAAGCGCACAGCTGCGCCGCGAAAGCCGGGGTCTGCACTTCAGCCGCGACTACCCGGAAGTGGCTGCGCCTGCTGCGCCCACCATTCTGGTGCCACCGGTGCAGCGCTGAGGCCCCAGCCAGGGCCACTGGGGCGAAGCCCGAAAAAAGGCAGGGCACTGAAGGGAATTCGCGGGGCTGATAGACTGCGCCGCCGCCCACCCTGCCTGCCCCAGCGCAGGGTGTGCTTGCGGGTCTTGCCCGCCTTGCCCAAAAAGCTCTCCCATGTTGCCCAGCGCCGCCCTGCTCGCCATTGCCACGTTCTTCATCATCCTCGGGCATGACGGCCGGCGGGTAGCGCAACTGCTGGTGCTGTTTTTGCCCGCCGTGCTGTGGATGGCGTGGCCGGTGCGCACTGCGGGAATGCGTCAGTTGCGGCGGGTGGCTGTGGTGCTGCTCACCCTGGCCTTTGCCGCCGATGGCATGGTGCGCGCCTACCTCATGGAAACCTACCAGTCTGCCCCCGACAGCGCCACCGTGCTGGGCGCGCTGGCCAATACCAATGCGCGCGAGATGGCCGAATACATGGGCATGCACTGGCACACGGCGCTGCTGGGGCTGGCCATGGTGCTGGGCACCGGTGCGCTGGTGTGGCGCACCACGGCACCGGCAGACCATGCGGGCAGCGGGCCTGTGCGGCCACCGGCCCGCTGGCAAACCATCACACTGGCTGTGGCCCTGGTGATCTGCAGCGTTGCCTGGGTCAGCAAGCCCTGGCGGCGCCTGCACCCGCTGCTGTACTGGCCGCAGCTGGCCCAGTCGGTCACGGCCTTGCAAGCCCAGTGGCACGACCAGGACGAGCGCCGCGCCCAGTTGCTGCAGCGCGCGCAGGCACTGGCGCCCCAGATGACACTGTCCGGCCCATCCACCGTAGTGCTGGTCATCGCCGACAGCATCAACCGCGACAACATGCAGCTGTATGGCTATGGCCGCGCCACCACGCCGCGCCTGCTGGACATGCAGCGCCGCCACCCGGAAGAGATGCTGGTGCTGCGCCACGCCTGGTCGGCAGACGCCAGCACGCTGCCTTCGCTGAACAACCTGTTCGGGTTTGGCGAGCCCGATGCTGCGCAGGCCCAGCACCTGATCGCCATGGCGCGCACTGCGGGCTACAAGGTCTGGTGGATGAGCAACCACGATGACATCGCGGTGGAGCAACAGCACGCACGGCTGGCCAACGTGGTGGACATGGTCAACCGCACCCCGGGCCGCGCCAGCGCCTCGCTGGACGGCGAACTGCTGGACTGCATTCAGGAAGCGCTGGCAGACCCCGCCGAGCGCAAGTTCATCATCGTGCACCTGCTGGGCGCCCACCCGCACTACCGCCTGCGCTTCCCCAAAGGTGAAAACCCCTTCGACGATGAAGTGGACAGCGTCGAGACGCAAATGGTCACCCAGCAGCGATCGGCCCTGGTGCGCCGCCATCGGCAAGAGTACGACGCGGCGCTGCTGTACCACGACTTCGTGGTGGCGGAATCCCTGCGCGTGACGCAGCTGGACGCAAAGGCGCAAGAGCGCCGGGCTTGGGTGTACCTGTCGGACCATGGCCAGGAAGTGGGCCATGGTGAAAACCGTGCAGGCCACAGCCCCGGCACGGAAGCGGGCTACCGCATTCCCACCATCGTCTGGACCAACCACAGCCGCCCGGCCGCGTCTACCGATGTGGCGCAGCGCCCCTTCCGCGCCGACTGGGCGGGGTGGACGGTGGCCGACATTCTGGGTTTGGATTGGCAGGGTGAAATGCCTGAGCGCAATGTGCTGAACCCCCAGTACCGCTGGCAGCCCCCAAACCTGCCCGTGCAGGTGAAATCTTTCACCGACTGAGCAGCCTGCCAAGCCAGCAGCCCCACCCAGAGCGTGCACGGGCCGCGAACAAAGTGATGGAAAAGCGGGCACACTTCGGGCCGCGGGGTGCCACTTGACTAGCGGATCACCCCTGCCCAGAGCCTGCTTGCCCCAAGGCGCCACAGCCCGCGCACCTGACTCTGATCAACACCCACTGTACCGAAAGCCCGCAACCATGCCCCATCTGGTCATCGAAACCACAGCCAACCTCGGCACCTATCCCAAAGCCCAGGCGCTCAAAGAGTTGGCCGCTTCGCTCACCGCCCACCCGCAAATCCCGGTCGAGGCTGACCTGAAGATCCGCTTCGTGGACGTGACCGATTTCGTGATGGGCACAGCGCCTGAGCCGCGCGGCTTTGTGCACGCAGAGCTGCGCTTGCTGTCGGGCCGCACGCCCGAAGCGAAAAGCGAGCTGGCAGCGCGCGTGCTGGAAGTGCTGCAACGCCTTACCCCGCGCCCGGCGGGTGTATCGGTGCAATTGAGCGTGGAAGTGCGCGACATGGATCGAGCGCCCTACGCCAAGGCGCGCATCGATCCCCAGTGACAACAGGGCCCGGCTCTCCGCGAGGGACCTCAGGCCTCAGTACCCTGCAGCCAGCCCGTCGCGGCGCGGGTCGCTGGCGGCCACATAGCCTTCCACGGCCGGGTTGCCTGCGCGCCAGATGAACTGGCCCGCGCCAAAGTCCTGGTACGAATCGTTGATGACATCGATCTCATGGCCCAGGTCTTTCAGGCCCTGCACCGTGGCCGCATTCATGGCAGCTTCCATGTTGATGTTCAGGCCCTTGTTGAAGCGCCAGCGTGGCGCATCGCACGCAGCCTGCAGGCCCTGGCGATAGTCCAACATGCGCACCAACGTCTGCATGTGCCCCTGCGGCTGCATGTTGCCGCCCATCACGCCGTAGCTCATCACAGGCTGGCCGTCCTTGGTCAGGAAGGCCGGAATGATGGTGTGGAAGGGCCGCTTGCCCGGTGCCACCACGTTGGGGCTGGCGGCGTCCAGGCTGAAACCGTAGCCCCGGTTTTGCAGGCTGATGCCGTAGTGGGGTTCCACACAGCCCGAGCCAAAGCCCATGTAGTTGCTCTGAATGAAGCTGACCATCATGCCGTTCTCATCGGCCGCCGTGAGGTAAATGGTGCCGCCCTTGACCGGGTTGCCCGCCTGGAAGTCCTGCGCCCTGCGCATGTCGATGAGGCGCGCGCGCGAGGCCAGGTAGGCGTCGTCCAGCATCTGCTCGGTCGTCACTTCCATGGTGGAGCGTTCCGACACGTAACGGTACACATCGGCAAACGCCAGCTTCATTGCCTCGATCTGCAAGTGCTGCGACGCCGTGGAGTCCACCGGCAGACTGGCCAGATCGAACTTTTCGAGAATGCCCAGCGCGATCAGCGCGGCAATGCCTTGGCCGTTGGGCGGAATCTCGTGCAGCGTGTAGCCCCGGTAGTCGCGCGAAATCGGCGTGACCCACTCGGGCTGGTAGCTGGCCAGGTCTTTCACCGTCAGCGCACCGCCCTGCTCCTTGGCAAACGCGGCCAGGGCTTCGGCAATCTCGCCTTCGTACATCGCATCACCGTTGCTGGCCGCAATGGCCTTGAGCGCGCGCGCGGCCGCAGGGAAGCGGAACAGATCTCCCACCTCGGGCGCACGGCCCCAGGGCAAGAAGGTGCCCGCAAAACCGGCAATGCCCTGCAGCACAGGCGTGGCCGCTGCCCACTTCTGCTGCACCACGGGGGGCACCAGGTAACCGCGCTCGGCCACCTCGATGGCTGGGGCCATCAGGTCAGCAAAAGGCAGCTTGCCAAAGCGCTTGCTCAGTGCCACCCAGCCACGCACTGCGCCAGGGATGGTGACGGAGTCCATGCCGCGCATGGGCGGCGTGGGTGCGCCATCGCCGTATTTGGCCTTGAAATATTCAGGCGTCCAGGCCTGCGGCGCGGGCCCCGAGGCATTGAGGCCGTGCAGTTGCTGCCCATCCCACAAGATGCAGAACGCATCGCTGCCCAGGCCGTTGCTCACCGGCTCCACCAGCGTCATCACAGCGGCTGCGGCCACGGCCGCATCCACCGCATTCCCGCCCTTGTGCAGGATGAGCAGGCCCGCCTGCGCGGCCAGGGGGTGCGAGGTGGACACCACATTGCGCGCAAAAACGGGAATGCGGGTGGACAGGTAGGGGTTTGGGTGGTTGATCTGCATGCGGTCTCCGGGAAGCGGGTGTGGCTGGGTATGAAGCAGCGGTGAAGCAATGGTTTATTCGTTGACGATCTTGCGCTCGGCAATGATGCGTTTCCACTTGGCTTGGTCGTCAGCCACCATCTTGGCGAACTGCGCAGGCGTGCTGGTCACGGGTTCAATGCCCAGGGTGGTGAGCTTGGCGCGCACCTCGGGGTCGCTCAGTGCCTGGTTGGCAGCGGTGTTCACCCGGTTGACCACCTCGGCAGGCAAGCCCTTGGGGTCATACAGGCCAAACCAGGTGCTGGACTCGAAACCGGGCAGCGTGTCGGCCACGGGCGGCAAATCAGGGGCCAGGGGGGAGCGCTTGAGCGTGGTGACAGCCAGGGCGCGCAAGCGCCCATCGCGCACATGGGGCATGCCGGTGGGCAGCGAGTCAAACAACACATCCAGCTGCCCAGCCACCAGATCAGGAATCGCCAAGCCCGTGCCCTTGTAGGGGATGTGCGTGACGAACACGCCTGCCTGCGCCTTGAACAGCTCGGCCGTCAGTTGCACGATGGTGCCGTTGCCGCTGGAGGCGTAATTGAGCTTGCCGGGGTTCTTCTTGGCGTACTCGATCCACTCTTTCACCGTCTTCGCAGGCGAGCTATTGGGCACCAACATGATGCTGGGCGCATTGCCCACATGGGCGATGGGCGTGAAGTCGCGCACCGTGTCATACGGCAGCTTGGCGCCAATGGCGGGGCCGATGGAATGGGTGCTGGTGGTGGTGAACAGCAAGGTCTGGCCGTCCGCAGTCGCCTTGGCCGCCATGTCTGAACCCAGGCTGCCACCTGCGCCAGGCTTGTTGTCGATCACGATGGAAGTACCCAAGCGCTCGCCCATTTTTTGCGACAGGGTTCGCGCAAACAGGTCGGTGGCACCGCCTGCCGGGAATGGAACGACCAAGCGGATGGGTTTGCTGGACTGGGCCAGGGCGGCTGGCATGGCGGCGCCCAGCGCCAGGGCTGCGGCCAGGCCGCGCAGAAAGTGGTGGCGACGGATCATGGATCGATTCCTCACAAGGGGGACAACAACAACTCAGGGCCTGTAGAACCCGTTCAGGATCTTTCAAGCGCCAATGTAGGCGCTGTTGATCCATCAAAACAGATAATCAAAGTTATTTCACTATGACGCCACGTCATGAAACCCACTTTTGCGACGCCTGATGAAGTCTCGCTGCAGCAGTTCCGCGCCCTGGCGGCGATTGCGCAGACGGGCAGCTTCACGCTGGCGGCCGATGCGCTGCAGCTGACGCAGCCCGCCGTGAGCCACCTCATCAAGCGCATGGAGCAGCAACTGGGCCAGCCGCTGGTGGTGCGCGGGCGGCGCATTCGGCTCACCGATGCGGGACAGATGATGGCCGACACCGCGCAGCGCGCTCTGCGCATGATTGACGAATCGGTGCACGCCTGCCGCTCGCAGGCGCAACTGCAGGAAGGCCGCGTGGTGGTGGCCGTGGGGCACCTCACGGCCGGTGCCTTGCTGCCCGCTTTGCTCACCCGCTTTTCAGCGGCGCACCCGCAGCTGGTGGCCACGCTGCACGATAGCAATGCCGCGCAGATGGTGGCGCAGGTGCTCTCGCGCGAAGCCGATTTGGCGCTGGGCTCCGACATTGGCCAGACACATTCCGAGCTGGCCACCGAGCGCCTGTTCAGCGAACGCATGGCGCTGTTCCTGCGGCACGACCACCCGTTGGCCCAGCGCGCCAGCGTGCAAGGGCGCGATCTGGATGGCCTGCCCCTGGTGCACGTGAACCCCGATGCCGTGGTGTGGCGCGCCGTCAGCCGCGAGCTGAGCGCCGTCGCCAATGTGTACCCGCAGGTGGTGCACCATGTGTCGATGCTGACCACCGCGTTCGGCATGATCCAGGCGGGCGCCGGGGTGGCGCTGCTGCCGCGCTACGTGGCACGCCTGATGCCACCCGACCTGCGCGCCGTGCCCATCGTGCGGCCGGTGCTGGAGTTTCCCATCGTGGCGATCCGTTTGGCCAAGCAACCGCTCAGCCCCGCCGCCATGGCGTTTCTGGCCATGGCGCGGCAGCACCTCAAACCGTCGCTGGTGTGAACAGGCACTAGACCAGTTCCGCATCCAGCCAGCCACGCAGGCTGTTGATGAAGGCCCAGCGGCGCACGCGGTGCAGGTCTTGCACGCGCACCACGCCTTCCTGCACACGGCCTTCCCGCAAGGCCACTGCACGCCCCACACCCGGCAGCAGGCCGCAGGCCAGCGGTGGCGTGAGCCAGCGGCCGTCGTCCATCTGCATTGCCAGGTTACCGAAGGTGGACTCGGTGATTTCGCCTTCGGCATTGAAGAGCACGGTGTCGAAGATGCCGCTGCCCGGCGCTGGCGCAAAGGTGGCGTAGTGCGCACGCCGGGTGGTTTTGAAGCGCACCCATTCGCCATGCGCCTCAGCCAGGGGCCGGGTGGCCAGTTGCAATCGCACCGGGGTGGCCGTGGGTTGCAAGGCAAAGGCTTCTGCGCGTGGCTGGCCAAAGCGGTCCAGCAACAGGCGCACGCGCCACGGGCCTCTGCCATGCTGCGCCGCCAGTGCCTGCAGGCACGCGTGAACGGCAGCGGGCTGCCAGGGGTAGCCAAAGTGCTGCGCCGCCTCAGCCATGCGGGCCAGATGCTCTGCCTGATGGCGATAGACGCCATCGACCAGCGCCAGGGTTTCCAGCACCTCGAACGGTTCGCTCGCCCGGGCCAGAAAAGCCTGCTTGTGCAGCCATTCCTGCCACTCGGCACCCGCCTCTGCGCTCGCGGTGATGCCGCTGCCGATGCTGCATCGAGCCTGGGTGCCGCGCATCACCACGGTTCGAATGGGCACATTGAAGGTCGCGGCAATGCCGCCGCGGCCATCTGGCCGCACCACGCCGATGGCGCCGCAGTAGATGCCCCGGGGCTGGCGTTCCAGCTCACGGATGAGCTGCATCGCCCGCACCTTGGGCGCACCAGTCACTGAACCGCACGGGAACAAGGCGGCAAACACATCTGGCAGCCGCAGGCCACTGCGGGTGCGGGCCTGCACATCAGAGGTCATCTGCCACACGGTGGGCAGCGCCTGGGTGTGGAACAGCTCGGGCACCCGCACCGTGTGCGGCTCGGCAATGCGTGAGAGATCGTTGCGCAGCAGGTCCACGATCATCACGTTTTCGGCCCGCTCTTTGGGCGATGCGCGCAGGCGCTCGGCGGCAGCCACATCCAGCGCCGGTGTGGTGCCCCGCGCGGCCGTGCCTTTCATGGGGCGGGCCAAGATGCTGCCGCCAGCCGCGCTGGCCTGCCAGTCAAAAAACAGCTCGGGCGATACGCTCAGCACCTGCTCGTCGCCCGCGGTGAAGCACGCGACATAGCCGCCGGGCTGGGCGCGCAGCAAGGCGTCGAACAAGGCGGCGCCCTCACCGGTCACCGTGCCCATCCACGGTGCGGTGTAGTTGACCTGGTACAGCTCGCCGTCACCAATGGCCTGGTGGATGCGCGCGATTGCGGCATCAAAGTCTGGCCGGGTCAATGTGGGCAGCCAAGTGGCGCGGGCCTCTGCGGGGCCAGCGGCTTCGGCGGGCGGCCATGCAGACGGGGCACCGTCATGCACCTCAAACCACACCAGCGGGCCGTCTGCTGCGTGCACCTGCAGCGCCGCGTCGAAGGCCGGTGCTGCTTCATAGCGCACATGGCCCACGCACCAGTGACCTGCTTCGGCTGCGGCGTGCACGGCCTCCAGCACAGGCTTGACTTCGCCGATGTGATGAGCGACCAGCACGCGGGCTGGAGCCCCCCACCGCCCACGCAGGCGCAGGTTGCCCGCCGCGCGCGGCTGGGTGAAGTCGATCCAGGTGCCGGGCGTTGCAGCCAGTGTCATTACAAGCTCCAGAGGCCTCTAGCGCTTATCCCAAAAGCGCGAACAGCTATCAAATAAATAGCAAAATAATCAGGCAGCGCCCAAGTGGGGTACCAGGCTCCCGGTGGACTGACCATTCTTGAGGGCCGCCGTGAACGCCAGCATCCGGTCAATGGGCTGGCGCGCGCGCGGAATCAGTGCAGGGTCTACCTGCACGGCATTGGCGCCGGTTTCCAGCACACGGGCCACGTCGGCCAGGCCGTTCATGGCCATCCAGGGGCAGTGCGCGCAGCTCTTGCAGGTGGCGCTGTTGCCTGCGGTGGGGGCTTCGTAAAACGTCTTGCCGGGGTTGAGCGTGCGCAGCTTGTGCATCATGCCGTTGTCGGTGGCGACGATGAACTCGGTGGCATCCATCTCGCGCGCGGCCTTGAGGATGGCGCTGGTGGAGCCCACGGCATCGGCCAGGGCCACCACGTCGGCGGGGCTTTCGGGGTGGACCAGCACCTTGGCATTCGGGTGCTCTTTTTTGAGCAGCTCCAGCTCCAGCGCCTTGAACTCGTCGTGCACGATGCAGGCGCCGTTCCAGAACACCATGTCGGCACCCGTTTCGCGCTGGATGTAGGCACCCAGGTGGCGGTCCGGTGCCCACAGAATCTTCTGGCCTGCGGCCTTCAACGCACTCACGATCTCCAGCGCGCAGCTCGATGTCACAAGCCAGTCGGCCCGCGCCTTCACGGCCGCGCTGGTGTTGGCGTACACCACCACGGTGCGGTCCGGGTGCTGATCGCAAAACGCGCTGAACTCGTCAATGGGGCAGCCCAGGTCTAGGCTGCAGGTGGCGTCCAGATCAGGCATGAGCACGGTCTTTTCCGGGCTCAGAATCTTCGCCGTCTCGCCCATGAAACGCACACCGCTCACCACCAGCGTCTGCGCCGCGTGGTCACGGCCAAAGCGGGCCATCTCCAGCGAATCGCTGACGATGCCGCCGGTTTCCTCGGCCAAATCCTGCAGGTCGGGGTGCACGTAGTAGTGCGACACCATGACAGCGTTTTTCTCTTTCAGCAAGCGGCGAATCTTGTCTTTCAAAGCCACGCGCTCGGCCTGCGAAGGCTCGGGCGGCACACGCGCCCAGGCGTGTTTGGTGGAGCAGACAGAGCCCGCAGCTGCTTCGTCGGGCTGCTCGTACTCGACGTCAATACGGTTCATGGTGGTGGTACTCATGCCAGCTCCTGCAGGCGCATCGAGAAGTCGGTCGCCTTCACATCCTTGGTCAGCGTGCCGATGGAGATACGGTCCACGCCGGTTTCGGCCAGTTCGCGCAGACCTTCCAACGTCACGCCGCCAGAGATTTCGAGAATCGCGCGACCTGCGTTGATGCGCACCGCCTCACGCAGCATGGGCAGCGGCATGTTGTCGAGCAGCACCATCTTCGCGCCAGCATCCAACGCCTCGGCCAGTTGCTCCAGCGTTTCCACTTCAATCTCGATGAAGCTGGCCTGGGCGGCCACTGCCTGCGCAGCTTTCAGCACCGCCGTCACGCCACCTGCAGCGGCGATGTGGTTCTCTTTGATGAGCACCGCATCGTGCAAGCCGATGCGGTGATTGGTGCCACCGCCCACGCGCACAGCGTACTTTTGCGCCAGGCGCAGGCCGGGTATGGTCTTGCGCGTGTCCACGATGTGGGCGCGGGTGCCCGCCACCACATCTACATAAATGCGCGTTTTGGTGGCCACGGCCGACAGCAGTTGCAAAAAATTCAACGCAGTGCGCTCGGCGCTCAGCAAGGCGCGGGCATTGCCTTCCAGCTCCAGCACCACCTGGTCGGGGGCGCAACGCTGGCCCTCGTGCACATGCCAGGTGATCTGCACGGTGGGGTCCAGCGCGCGCAGGGCGGCCTCGGCCCAGGGGGCGCCGCAGATCACGGCCTCTTCGCGCGCCAGGATGCGGGCGCGGGCGCGGCGGGCGGGGTCAATCAGGCCGGCCGTCAGGTCGCCAGTGCCTACGTCTTCGGCCAGAGCGCGGGCCACGTCAGCCTGGGCCAGGGCCGTTACGTCGTTGTCGTTCATGGGGAGGGTCGCGGGTTGTAACACTGCTGTCATGGCCCGGGAGCATAGCCGCAATGCAAAACCCATGGCGCGACCTGCCCCGCACCGCCCGAGTGCTGGGCCGCTTGCTTCAGAGTGCGGGCAGCACCGTGCCCCAGCACTCACCAAAGCCCACGCGCGCAGCGCCCGGCTTCTCGCACCAGCCGCGAATCACCACCGCGTCGCCGTCTTCCAGAAACACGCGCTGCTCGCCGCCGGGCAGCTGCACGGGGTTCTTGCCGCCAGTGGTCAGCTCAATCAATGCCCCGGCTTGATCGAGCGTGGGGCCCGACAAGGTACCGCTGCCCAGCAAGTCGCCCGGCTGCAGGTTGCAGCCGTTGACGGTGTGGTGGGCCAGCATCTGGGCAATCGTCCAGTACGCGTGGCGGTAGCTGGTGCGGCAGATGGTGGCATCGCCCTGCCCGGCCTGCGCCATGCGCGGCGTGCGCAAGCCCACCTGCAGCTGAATGTCGAATGCGCCCTGCGCCTGGTTGGCGGGTGAGTCGAGGTAAGGCAGTGGGGCCGGGTCGCCCTCGGGCCGGGTGAACGGCACGCGGTAAGGGGCCAGCGCTTCCAAAGTCACCACCCACGGGGAAATCGTGGTGGCAAAGTTTTTGGACAGGAACGGGCCGAGCGGCTGGTATTCCCAGCCCTGGATGTCGCGCGCAGACCAGTCGTTGAGCAAGCAGATGCCAAACACATGCTGCTCGGCCTGCGTGATGGGCACGGCATGGCCCAGCGCATTGCCTTCACCCACGAAGATGCCCAGCTCCAGCTCAATGTCGAGCCGCTTGCACGGGCCCACCACGGGCATTTCGGCGCCGGGGGGCATGGTCTGCCCCTTGGGGCGATGAAACGCCTGGCCCGACACGCCAATACTGGATGCGCGGCCGTGGTAGCCAATCGGCACCCATTTGTAGTTGGGCAGCAGTGGGTTGTCGGGGCGGAACTGCTTGCCGATGTTGGTGGCGTGGTGCACCGAGGTGTAGAAGTCGGTGTAGTCGCCAATGCGGGCGGGCACGTCGTACTCGGCCTCGGCCTGGGGCACCAGGCAGCCTTGCAACGCCGCCTGCTGGGCACTGCCCTCGCGCAGCGCGCGCGACAAGGCCAGGCGCAGGGCGCTCCAGGCGGCTTCGCCCAAAGCCATCAGGGCATTGAGCTTGTCTTGCGCGCCCGCTTGCGCAGCCGTGGCCGCCACGCCCGTGAAGGCGCCGCTGGCCGCTGCGGCGGACAAATCCAGAATCTGGTCGCCAATGGCTACGCCACCGCGGAAGGCTTCACCGCTGCCCTTGCGGCGGAACACCGCAAACGGCAGGTTTTGCAGCGGAAAGTCGTTGCCAGCAGCATTGGCGCTGGCCACCCAGCTGCGCAGGCTGGGGTCATGGGTTTCGTTCAACAGGGTCATGGGGTTCTCTTGGGCGATTGCCTTACTGCGCCATGCTGCCGTCGTGCATCCACGCGGCATGGCGGGGGGGCGCGGCGGGTTTCGCTCCACTCCTGCAGCATGGCCCACTTCACCTCGTCGAGCTTGGCGTACATCTCGGGCGTGCCCACATCGGCGGCCAGTTCCAGACGGTGGCCGTTGGGGTCGAAGAAGTAAATGCTCTTGAAGATGGTGTGGTCCGTGGGGCCCACCACTTCAATGCCCGCTGCCTCCAGCCGCGCCTTGGTGGCCAGCAGCGTGTCCATCGAATCCACCTTCAGCGCCAGGTGCTGCACCCACGCGGGGGTGTTGCGGTCGCGGTCCATGGGCGGCTGGCTGGGCAGTTCGAAAAACGCCAGCACGTTGCCGTCGCCTGCGTCCAGAAAGACGTGCATGTAGGGGTCTGGCGCCTTGGTGGAAGGCACTTCGTTTTCGGCAATGGCCAGCACGAACTTCATGTCCAGGTGCTTGACGTACCAGTCCACGGTTTCTTTGGCGTCTTTGCAGCGGTAGGCAACGTGGTGAATTTTTTGAACCAGCATCGAAATCTCCTGGGGTTAAAACTTTGAACGGGTTCTAAGAGCGGCTAACAAAACTCAGCGAAGCGGTTCTGGCTAGGCGCCGCGTCGCAGGCAGTACGCGTAGTACGACAAGACGCGGCAACGACGCCAGAAGAGTTTTGTTAGCCGCTCTAAAAGGGTCACAGCTCCTGCAGCGCAGCCCGCACCACGGCATCAGACGATGGGCGGTGTGTGCAGCCGCGCGCGATCAGCGCTGTGCGCCAAGTGATCTTTGGCCGTGACCTGCAGCTCGTAGCTGAAGAAGTGGTTGCGCCCCAGCGCCTTCGCGGCGTACAGCGCCTCATCGGCCCGAGTCACCATGCCCATCGAGGTAGTGCTTTCATCGGGCACACAGGTCGTGATGCCGCCAGACACCGTCACATACGGCGACACCGGCGACGCCGGGTGCGGCAGCTTGCCGCTGGCCAGCAGCTCGGTCAGCGCTCGGGCAAACATCATGGCGCCTGAACGGGGCGTGTTCGGCAGGATCAGCGCAAACTCCTCGCCCCCCAATCGGCAGGCCAAATCGCCAGGGCGCTGGCAAGTCCGCGCCAGCATATTGGCCACGGCCTGCAGGCACTTGTCACCTTCAGGGTGGCCCAGGTTGTCGTTGTATTGCTTGAAGAAGTCGATGTCGCACATCATCAGCGTGAGCGGCTTGCTCTCACGCCGGGCCATGCGAATCTGCTCGTGCAGCACCCGGTCAAAGCCCCGGCGGTTGACGAGCCCCGTCAGCGCATCGCGCTCGATCAGCGAATTCAACTGGCGGTTGGCTTCGTACAGCTCCTCCGTTACCGTCACCAGCCTTCGCTGCATGGTCAACAGGCGCTGCATGGCGCGGATCTTGGCGGCCAGCACCGTGGCCCGCACGGGCTTGACCAGGTAGTCGTCGCCCCCGGCCCGAATGCCCTCCCACAGGTCTTCATCGCGGCCCATGCCGGTCAGGAAGATGATGGGCGTCCAGCGGCCATCTTCCAGGTCGCGAATGCGCTCGGCGATCCAGTAGCCATTCTTGCCCGGCATCAGGATGTCCAGCAGCACCAGGTCGGGTTGGTGCTGTTCAAAAACGGCCAACGCCTCTTCGGCTGAAGCGGCCTCCAACACCTGCTTCACGCCCATGCGCAACAACTCTTGGGACAAATGGCTGCGTACTGAATCCTGGTCATCCACCACCAAAATTCTCAAATCCGTGTTCTGAAGAATCGCCATCGTCTGCCCTGTTTTCACAACCAATTCCACTATTCAACCTAGCCCAGTCCAAGCGCTTTCCTTTAGCGGATCTGGGCTCTTTTGCCTCCATTTTGCAGCCAATCACCCGGAAACACCCCGGTCACAATTCTTGCCAGGCAGGCAACTGCGCCTTGCGCCAAGGCCCCACCACACCCCAGGCCAACCCCTGCGCGGCCCGCACTGTCATAGACTCGCGGCAATTTTTTTCAGAGACAACACCCCAAGGGTGACCCCGCATGACCGCCACCACTGCCCCCCAGCCGCCCAGCACCACCCCCTACGGCACCCTGCCGCCCGCATCGCCCCTGCCCCAGCGCCGCCCTGTCAGCCTGCCGCGCTTGGCCCAAATGCGCGAGGCCGGAGAAAAAATCACCATGCTCACCGCCTACGACGCCACCTTTGCCGCCGTGGCCGATGCGGCGGGCGTGGACTGCATCCTGGTGGGCGATTCGCTCGGCATGGTGTGCCAGGGCCTGCCCAGCACCGTGGGCGTCACGCTCGACACCATGGCCTACCACACCGCCAGCGTGGCCCGGGGCCTGCAGCGCGTGCAAGGCACCGCCTGGCTGGTGGCCGACCTGCCCTACGGCACCTACGCAGAAAGCCGCGAACAAGCCCTGCGCAGCGCCTGCACGCTGATGCAGGCGGGCGCGCACATGGTCAAGCTCGAAGGCGGTGGCTGGACGGCACCGACGGTGGAATTTTTGGTGCAGCGCGGCGTGCCGGTGTGCGCCCACCTGGGGCTGACGCCCCAAACCGTGCACGCCCTGGGCGGCTACCGCGTGCAAGGCAAAACCGACGAAGCCGCCCGCACCCTGCGCAAAGACGCCCGCGACTTGCAAGACGCTGGCGCCACCATGCTGGTGCTGGAGATGGTGCCCGCCCCCCTGGCCGCAGAGCTGACGGCCGAGCTGCCCCACTGCCACACCATCGGCATTGGCGCTGGCAACGGCACCGCAGGCCAGGTGCTGGTGTTGCACGACATGCTGGGCATGAACCTGGGCAAGATGCCCAAGTTCGTCCACAACTTCATGCAAGACGCTGGCAGCGTGCGCGGGGCCGTGGAAGCCTACGTGCAGGCCGTCAAGCAAGGCCGCTTTCCCGACAACGCATTGCACGCCTGGTAAGTCGCCTGGTAAGCCCTTTTGAACACGAACACAAAGCCCCGTCCCATGCTCATCACCCACACCATCGACGAACTGCGCCAGGCCCTGGCCCCCTACCGCCGCCCCGCCTTTGTGCCCACCATGGGCAACCTGCACGAAGGCCACATCAGCCTGGTGCGCCAGGCCAAGCCCCTGGGCGATGTGACGGTGGCCAGCATCTTTGTGAACCGCCTGCAGTTCTTGCCCCACGAAGACTTTGACAGCTACCCCCGCACCTGGGAAGCCGACTGCGCCGCCCTGCAAGCCGCAGGCTGCGACGTGCTGTTTGCCCCGCGCGAGGCCGACCTGTACCCCCAGCCCCAAACCTTCAAAGTGCACCCCGACGCCGCCCTGGCCGACCTGCTGGAAGGCCACTTTCGCCCCGGCTTTTTCACCGGCGTGGCCACCGTGGTGATGAAGCTGTTTGCCTGCGTGCTGGGCCAGACCGGTGGCGTGGCCGTGTTTGGCAAGAAGGACTACCAGCAGCTCATGGTCATCCGCCAGATGGTGCAGCAGTTTGCGCTGCCCATCACCATCGTGGCGGGCGACACTGCCCGTGCGCCCGATGGCCTGGCCCTGAGCTCGCGCAACGGGTACCTGAGCCTGCAAGAGCGCCAGGAAGCCGTGGCCCTGTCGCAAGCCCTGCGGCACCTGAGCGAACGCTGGCTGCAGGCCCTGCAGCAAAGCGACCTCACCGCCCCGCCCCACGCGCTGGAGGCACAAGCCATGGACGTGCTGCGCGCCCGAGGCTGGCAGCCCGACTATCTGACCGTGCGCCGCCGCACCGACCTGCAACCCGCCACCGCCCACGACGGCCCCGGCACCCTGGTGGCCCTGGGCGCAGCGCGGCTGGGCAGCACGCGGCTGATTGATAACCTGGAGTTTTGACGGCGCTGCGGCACGACACAGCCCAACACAGCACGACACGACACGGCCGCAATTTGCTATTGAAAAGAGAGCTGCCAGCGCTTGTTAGATAAGCGCTGGCAGCCTATTTGGCTTCAAAAAACCCCGCCCATCGGCTGGGCCGCCCCGGTGTGGGGCCGCCCCGCACTGCCACAGCGCACCACCGCTACGGCACACCACACGCGCTACCAAAATCATAGCTGCTAGCGCTTACTGGATAAGCGCCAGAGCCACTTTTCACCATCAACTTTGCACCACCGCCTTGCGCCCCCGGCCTGCGCTGGCCTTGGGCGCCGTGGCGCGCTCGGCCTGCAGGCGGCGCAGCAGCTCGGCTGCGGGCTCATCGTTCGGGTCTTGCGGCACCAGCTCACCGCGAAACGCCTTGGCCAGCAACGCAGGGGTCAGGCGCGTGGCGGCAGTCTGCGCCTGGGCCAGGCGGGCTTCAAGCCGGTCGGCAAAGGCGAACAGGGTTTCTACGCGGCGGACGATTTCGGTTTGTTCGTCGAAGTGAGGAAGCACAACGAGCAAGCCGTAAATTTTCTGCCCGGATATCACAGGCTGAGCCGTCGATGAATCGTTCTGACGAAGGTCGATTGCTTGAAGCGCAAAAAATAGATAGTTCTTTTGCACGATCTTTGGGTCATGCCGAACGATTAGGGCGTTATCTGTGACCCATGCAATTGGGGGCGTCAAATGCACGCTGCCGCAGTAATAACCAACACGCCCAATCAACAGCGTAGGTTCAACGGTGTTTGCCTGATCGTGGTACCCAGTGATGCCGTTACCGCCGAATACGGGAATGCCACCGGAACTGACCATCTGCTTTGCAGTTAGTCCCTGACCCGATGAAACGCGAATGATGGTTCCGAGTTCGTGTGCTTTTGGCGCTGGGAGCCGCCTATCCAGCCTCCAATCCTCCGTCAACCGCCCCGAGGTGGCGGCGGCGAGGACGGATTGGCGGAAGCGTTTGAGCAGGGGGGCGACGCGGGCCAGGCGGGTGTTGACGGCGTCTACGCGGGTGAGGACGGTGTCGAGTTTGTTAGCGATGCGTTTCTGCTCGGGCAGAGGTGCCAGCGGAAACGGTGCCTCTCCAAACTTCCCCTTGTTCAGTATGGCGATGGTCGTCGCAGATGACTCACGCTCCATCCACGACTTCAAGGTTTTGCAGAGGTAGTAACCATAGCGGTCATCTACGATTTCGCGGTGAAACTCAGCGCTGTTTATCTGCTGATTGGTCGCAAGAGGAACACCCGCAAAGCCGACTTTTCCCAGGTTACCGATACAAGAAACGAGTGTTGATCCCGCACGCACCAACCGAGACTGCTGAGCACCAAGCTCGGTCAACTGCTGCTCCGTAACGGTAATGGGATCTGCACTATCGAGGTCACCAGGCTTTACGAACGGGACGCTGCCACCGTAGTACTCGGGTGACTTTGTTGACGGGGTATTGCCCGTCACAAGGTTTGCAACGGTTTTCAGGTTGGTGTTGAGCCAGGTGTCAGGAATTTCACTCATGCCACCTCCCCCAACTCCACCAAAATCGCTTCCAGCTCCGCCACCGCCGCATTCAACGCCTCCACCGCCTCCCGCGCCAGCACCGCTGGTTCAGGCAAATCCGCTGCGTCTTCGGCGTTGTCGTCTTTGAGCCAGGCAATGTCCAGGCTGTCGCCGCGCTCGGTCGCAATCCATTCGCGGCGGAAGCGGCGGAAGCGGCCTTGTTCGCCCTGGTCTTGCCTGGCGGCTTTTCCATTCGGGTCGGTACCGTAGGCGGCCACAAAGTCGGCAAAGTGGGCGTTGGTGAGGGGGGTGCGTTTGCCAAACTTGGGGGCGTTGGCGCGCATGTCGTACACCCACACTTCCTGTGTGCTGCCAGTGGCGGCCTGGCTCACTTTTTCAAAAAACAGCACGTTGGTTTTGACGCCCTGGGCGTAGAAGATGCCGGTGGGCAGCCGCAATATGGTGTGCAGACGGCATTTGTCCATCAGGTCGCGGCGCACGTCGGCGCCTACGCCGGCTTCAAACAGCACGTTGTCGGGCAGCACCACGGCGGCGCGGCCACCGTCTTTGAGGTGGCGCACGATGTGCTGCAAAAAGGCCAGTTGCTTGTTGCTGGTGACAAACGTCAAGTCATCTCGCGTGGGGCCGCCGCCGCCTTTGGCGGTGCCAAAGGGCGGGTTGCTCAGCATCACGTCGCTGTGGGGCAAGGTGCTGCCTGCGCTGGCCAGGGTGTTGCCCAGGTGCACCACGCCCTGGTCGTCGCCTTCCATGCCGTGCAGCAGGCAGTTCATCAGCGCCAGGCGCCGGGTGCTGGTGACCAGCTCCATGCCAATGAAGGCGTGGTTGCGCTGGAACTGGCGCTCGCGCTCGGTCAGGTCGTAGAGGTTGTCGGTGCGCTCTTTGATGGCGCGGTCGGCCGCAATCAAAAAGCCACCGGTGCCTGCGGCGGGGTCTTGCACCGTTTCGCCCGCCTGGGGCTTGATGACCTGGATGATGGTGTCAATGAGCGGGCGCGGGGTGAAGTATTGGCCTGCGCCGCTTTTGGTTTCGCTGGCGTTCTTCTCCAGCAGGCCTTCGTACAAATCGCCCAGGCCGTCGCGCTCGGCGCTGAACCAGTCAATGCCGTCCAGGCTTTTGACGAGCTGCTCGAGGTGGCGCGGCTCCTTCAGGCTGGTTTGCGCGTCGGCGTAGATGGCGGCAATGAGGGGGTCGGTGCTTTGGCTGAGCTTGAGCAGCGCTTCTTTGTAGTACAGCAGCAAGTCCATGCCGCTGCGCCGCGTGAACTCGCCCCAGCGGGCGTAGTCGGGCAGCTTGTGCTTGTGCAGCACACCGCTTTCGGTGCTTTCGTGCTCCATTTTGATGAAGAGCAGCAGCACCAGCTCGGTGACGTAGTCGCTGTAGTTGATGCCGTCGTCGCGCAGCACGTCGCACAGGTTCCAGAGTTTCTGGACGATGTCTTGGGTGGTCATGGTTTTTTTAGAGTGCAGAGAGGGGAATGGCCCACAGGCCGTTGCCAAATGGCAGGGCATGGGTGCCGTCGTACAGCACGATGCCAGTGATGAAGTCGCTGCCCGCCAGCGCTTGCAAGCGTTTGAGGCCTTTGAAGTCTTGTGGGTTGACCTGGGCGGCAGCCTTGACTTCAACGCCGATGACTTGGCGCAGCGAGTCTTCCAGCACAAAGTCCACCTCCACCTGGTCTTTGTCGCGGTAATGTGAAAGGAACCACATGTGGGCACTGAGGGCGATGGCTTTGCGCAACTCGGCATACACCCACGTTTCGAGGGTTGCGCCCCAGCGATCGCGCTGCGTGAGCAAAAGATCTGGGGAAAGGCGTTGCAGCGTTGCCTGGAGCCCGGCATCCAGAAAGTGCAGCTTGGGCGTTTTGATGAGGCGGCTGCCTTCGTGGCGGCTCCACGCGGGCAGACGCTGAATCAGAAACAGGCGTTCAAGGATGGTGATGTATTTGTCCAGCGTTCGCGTGTTGAGCCCGAGTTGCGCGCCAGTTTGTGTGGCATTCAGGAGTTGACCGCATTGGGTGGCCAGAACGCTCAGCAGCCGTGGCATTTGGCTCAGGTGCTCAATGTGTGCGATGTCGCGCACGTCGCGCTCCACCAAGGTGGTGATGTAGTCACGCGCCCAGGACTGGCGCCTTGCGCTGGTGGCCCGGCGCCGCATTTCCGGGTAGCCGCCCGCGAGTGCATGCTCCACCATGTTGGCTTTGCCAGCAACGGGGGGGATGGCCCAGTCGGCATGGGTGATGGGCCAGTCTTGCTGTTGTGCGCGTTGCAAAAAGTCGTTGGGGCGCCGTTGCAGCTCTGCCTGCGACAGGGGGAGCAGGGTGTGGACCTCCATGCGCCCCGCCAAGCTGTCGGCCATTTGCGGCAAGGCCAGTACGTTGGCGGACCCTGTCAGCAGGAAACGACCTGGGCGCTGGTCTTCATCGACGGCCATTTTTAAGGCCAGCATGAGCTGCGGTGCTCGCTGCACCTCATCGATGATGGCCCTGTCCAGTTGGCGAATCAGCCCCACCGGATCTTGCTGCGCAAGAGCGGCCATGTTGGGGTCGTCCAGCGTGATGTAGCGCATGTCGCCCCCGAGCTGGCGTACCAGGGTGGTCTTGCCACATTGGCGTGGGCCATTGACCAGCACCACCCGCGTGTCCAGCAAGGATTCCTGAACGTTGTGGGTGAGGTGGCGCGGTATCCAGTCAGCCGAAGGCGATGGAGGGGTGTTCATGGGGGCTGGTTGCTGGGTATTGGTGCTCGTCCAATCGTGCGTTGGCAAAGCGTCCAATATTGTATTTGTGTTGCGTCCAATTATGCATTAAGTATGCGTCCAATCTTGTATTGATGTCGCCTGCGGCCACCAATACGACGTGATTTCGGCCAGCACCGGGTCCCACAGGCGTGGTCGGGCATGGGGTTTGCAGAGGTTCACGCGTCCAGTCGGTGGTGGTTCAGAGTCCAGGTGTCCAAGGCCAGGTCGAGCAAGGCTTGCTGGCGCTGTGCGATGGCGGCTCCGTCCCACTGGGCAGTGCGGAAGTTGACCGCAGCCAGGGAAGCTAAACGGTTGACAGCCGTATTCACTCCGATGGCGAAGGTGTGGTTCAGCAGCTGGGTGCTGAGCAAGCCTGACTTGGCGTATTCGGCCTGCTTGTCGGTGAACCAGGTGCCGTGCAGGTCGTTGTGCTTGTTGACGGCCTGGTTGATCACGCTCTCTAGCAAGGTGACGTTGCCCAGCCGGTACACATGGCCTTCATAGTCTGCACGGCTGGCGGCCAAAGCCGATGGAATGGCACCATCGCGCGGCGTCTGGGGCAGGATGTGCTCGATCTGCAAGCCATCGATGTAGCGCAGGCCTTTTTGCGGGGTGTTGCACAGGGCGAGCAACTGGTTCTCCATACGGCCGAGCACGTAGCGCAGGCGGTACAGGGGGTGGTAGTCGTTGTCGCGCAGGGCCAGGAAGCGCTGACGGAACTCGCCCAGCTTGTCTTTCAGGTACGGCACGAGCGTGGTTTCGATGACGGGGGCGATCTCCGCCTCGGATTTCAGGCCGCGCAACTTGGCAGCCCATTGCACAAACAACCGCTCGTTGTTCTTGGCCTGTATGCCCAGGGTGTTGCTGTAGAAGAAAAAGCTTTCAATCTGCTGGGCAAGGTAGTTGATGGCTTCTGCGGTGCTGGTGTGGTCCAGCGCCAGCAGCAAGATCAGGTGCTGGCGCGACTTGACCTTGTTCATGAACCCGATGCGGGTGACGGAGGGGTAATCGCCACCATCGTTCATCAGTTCGGTGGCGCGCACCAGATCGGCATAGCGACGCGCGCCCTTTTCCAGCTCCACGGCCAGCTCATAGGGCGCCTGTTCGTAGCGCAGGCGCTGCTTGCCTTCGGCGGAGATGATCCATTTGTAAATCTCGTCCTCGCGCAAGATGCCGTCGTAGTAGCGCGCCATGAGGAAGTAGCGCAGGAACCGCAGCGGGCTGTCTCCTTCGCGGGCGCGCTCCAGGTGGCCCGTGAGTTCTTTCCACTTGCCCTTGATACGGTCGAAATCGTTGCCTTTGGCCTCTTTGAAAAGCAGGTTCTTGACCAGATCCATCGCGTTGAGGCCCGCGCCCCGCTGGTTGATGGTTTCAAAGATCTTCAGGGCACTGCTGAGGTTTTCAGACTCGATGACAACGAGGTCAATCTTGGTGAGGAAGTAGTACGCATACTCTGCCAACACCCCCAGGCCCGTGTCCAGGTACTTTTGCAGATGCTGCTTGATGCGCTCGTAAGCGGCATGCATGCGTTCGATGGAAAGGGTGCTGCTCGGCGGGAGCGGCTTGCCCAGGATCAATTGCAGCAGGAAGTCTTTGCTTTCCTCGTACTGCAATTCCAAGCGCACTTGCACTTGCTTGGATTGCATGTCAAAGCTGGACAACCAGGCCTGGATGGTCTTGAGGTAATGCTCCTGGACTGCATCCAGCGGCTGACCGGTCAGCAGATCCCGCAGCGCGCACATGGTGATGACGGTGGTGGTGAGCCGTTGCTGGCCATCAATCACGTCATGTTTACTGCCGTTTTTGACAATGATGATGGAGCCGATGAAGTAGCTGCTGGGCGCTTTGGCGTCCGGGTCGAATTCATTGGCAATGTCTGCCAGAAACTGCTCTACCTGATCCTCAACTTCCCATACGTACTCCCGTTGGTAGTCGGGCACCAGAAAGTGGTAGTCCTTGAGCTTTTCGATGGTGTGAACCTGTGCTTTTACTTCCATGAAGCTTTACTCGATTGAATGGGAAAGATGGCCAGACTGAGGGCATGTGCCTGGCGAATAAAACGCGGAGGTGTTATTTACCCAAGCCTAGCCGGGTATCGCTGCGGATGGGTGAATCTCTACCGTCAAGCCCATGCGAAAGGCGGCCACGATGGACGGTGGCGTCAGCACTCGTACGCGGGTGTTGACAGGTAACGCTGGCGCTGGACTGTACCCATGAAATGACCAACGCCACAGCCCACCTGTACCCAACAACAACGTGCGATCACCTTCTTGCACCATCGTCCCCACGGGCAGCTCGCCTATACAGGCGTCGTAGGTGCGCTTGGCTTTGTCAGGGCCCACGCGCTCTGCGTGCAAGGCTGCATCGATCTGGGCGATGGGCAGGCGAGCCTGCGCAGTTGCCTCCACATGCTGGGGGCGATTGGCAGCAGTCCAGAGGCGATTGAACGCATCGTGTTTTTCACGCTGGCAAACACGGCAGGGACGGTGGCCCGCAGCGTAGGCAGTGGCCTCGTCCAAAAAGAACAGTTCGGAATAAGTGCCTTGAGTGAAAGGTGAGCGCTTTTGAAAGCTGGCGTCCAAACAGCAAGTCACCCAGCTTTTGTTGGCCCAGCGGCGCACGATCTGGTCGCGCTCGTCGTGCAGGATGCCCCGATTGCCCATGAGGGTGCCGCGCGTGCGCACTGCGTGCAAAGCCCCAGTAGGGTCTACCTTGTTCTGGAGGGGGGCCGAGCGGGTCGAAGAAGTTGTCATTTTGAATACTGAATAAGCGGACTCAACAGATGCCAGCCATCAACACGATGACTTGCAGCGATCCATCAAGCTGTGAAAACGTGCCCTGGACAAAGTGAAGCGTAGACACATGCCGTGTGAACTCACCGTGGGCGAGCATCCAATCTGGCATCAAGCCTTCTTCAAACAGCCTCTCACGCCGCCCTTGGCCACAGCGATTCGGCCAGTTGGTCCATCACGCCATCGAGCTGGCCGCCCAGCAGTTTGTCGAGCTGTTTGGCGCCGCCGTCGGTGGCGAAGGCGTCGTTGACGAAGGCGTGGTCCAGCACCAGTTCGTGGCGCAGTTGTTTGCCCAGGCGGTCTAGCCAGCGCAGTTGCACGGGCGTCCAGGCGCGGGACCGGCGGATGGTTTGCATGGCGGCCTGCACGCGCTGGTCAAACGGCACCAGCGCCTCGCCCAGGGCGGCCTGGCGGATGTAGGCCATGATGCCGGCGGCAATGTCCTGGTTGCTTTGGTTGCGCCAGGCGGCTTTGAGCTTGGCTTCGGTGTAGCCCGCTTCGTCCAGCAGCAGGCGCACTTCTTTGAGCTGTGCGCGGGTGAGGTCTTTGGGGCGGTTGACCACCACCGACAGCGCGGCCGACTGGTTGAGCTGCTGGCGCACAAAGGCGGTGAAGCTGTCCAGGTAGTCCGCAGGCTTGGTGTAGCTGCCCCAGCTTTGCTCGCGGGCCACCAGTTCATCGGTGTGGCCTGACAGCACGGGCATGTAGGCGGTGCCCAGCAGTTGGCGCACTTCGGCCAGTTGCTGCACCAGGCGGGTGTTGCGGCGCAAAAAGTCTGCCGCTGCGGCGGTGCCTTGTTCTTTGCCCAGCTGGTGCAGGTGGCGGTGCAGTTGCGCGGGGGGCACGCCCCACTGCTCTTGCAGCTGGGCCAGGCGTTCGCGCAGGGCGGGCTTTTTGTCGGCCTTGTGCTCGGCGTCGCGCAGCACGCGCATCACTTTTTGGCCGAGCTGATCGAGCACGTCGTCGGCATGGGTGCGGCCGGGGCCGCTGCCGGGGGTGGTGTAGGCGGTGGGGTGGTTGAGCTCGTCCAGCAGTTGCTCCACCGTGACCTTGGGGTCTTTGACCAGGGGCTGCATGGTGTTGACGGCCTGCAGCGTGGCGTACAGATCGACGGGGTCGTAGATCTTGAAGACGGTTTTGCCGATGGCGTCACACCGGCGGGTGGCGCGGCCAATCATTTGCTCGTACAGGATGCGCGACTTGACGCGGCGCATGAACACGAGGTGGCTGATGGCGGGCACGTCGATGCCGGTGGTGAGCAGATCGACGGTGATGGCGATGCTGGGAAAGCGCTCGTTTTTGTAGCGGCGGATGAGCTGATCGACCTTGTCTGAGGCGCCGGTGATTTTCTCGACCGCCGCCTGGTTGTAGCTGTCGCCGTACAGGTCGGCAAAGGCCTGGCCCAGCAGGCGTTTGACCATGTCGGCGTGGGCGTCGGTGGCACAAAAAATCAGTGTCTTTTCCTCGCCCATCGGGTCCAGCTCTTGCGCGAGCTGCTGGCAGATGACGCGGTTGAAGTCTTCGTTGATGACGCGGCGGTTGAAGGATTCGAGCTCGAAGTGCAGCTCGTCTTCCAGCTCGACGGATTCGACTTCGCCGGTGGAGAGGTTCAGCGCCTCAACCTGCTGGCCTTTGTCGAAGTGGATGCCGTGGCGGCTGAGCAGGGTTTCGTAGCGAATGGGCGGCTCGTGGTCGATGAGCCAGTCGTCTGCCACGGCCTCGCGGTAGCTGTAGGTGTAGACGGGTTTGCCGAAGATATCGGTGGTGTGCTTGGCGGGGGTGGCCGTGAGGCCAATCTTGACGGCGTCGAAGTAGTCGAGCACGCGGCGGTAGCTGCTGAGGTACTGGGCCGGGTCGCGCAGGGCTTGCTCGCCTTCGGTCATGTCCTGGTCGAGCGTGTAGCCCCGGTGGGCTTCGTCCACGATGATGCAGTCGAACGCATCGAGCGGGGGCGGTGCATCGCTGGCAAAAATGCGGCGCACCATGGCCTGCACGGTGGCCACCTGCACGCGGGTTTCGGCCTCGGCGGCCATGTCGCCCAGCTCGGCCACGTTGTAGATTTTGGACAGGGGCATGCCGCCTTCGAGCGGGGCTTCGTTGAAGGCGTCTTGCGCCTGGTCGCCCAGCGCGGTGCGGTCTACCAAAAACAGGATGCGGCGAAAGCGCTCGGCCTTCAAAAACCGGTACATCAGGCCAATGATGGTGCGCGTTTTGCCCGTGCCGGTGGCCATGGCCAGCAGGCATTGCGACTGGCCTGCTGCCAGGGCGTGCTCCACTGCCGCAATCGCGTGCTGCTGGTAGTCGCGCAGGCGCAGGTAGGCATAGCCTTCTTGCTGAAGCTTGGCCTCGGCCGTGGCGCGGCTGCGCCGCAGCAGGTCAAGCAGGCCATCGGGCGTGTGAAAGCCTTGCAGCGGGCGGGCCAGTTGCGCGGGGTGGCGCAGGTCACGAAACCAGGTGCCGCTGGCCTCGGGGCTTTGGCGGGCGAAGGGGCGGCCGTTGCACGAGTAGGCAAACGGCAACGCAAAGTGCTGGCCCGCGCCATCGGGCCAGGGCTGGTCGCGGCCTTCGGCAACCCAGGGGGCGGCCCATTCGACATCCATGGACAGGCCGCGGGCGTAGCGTTCAGCCTGGGCCATCTTGCCCGCCACGTTCACATTCAGGCGCTTGGCCTCTACCGCTGCCACGGGCGTGAGGCCCGCAAACAGCACGTAGTCGGCACTTTGGCGGCCCTGGGTGGGCCACTCGGCAATGGCGAGGTGGCGGTGGCGCTCCGGCCGCGTGCCCTGGGCGTGGGTCAGGCGGGCGCTGTCGGCCTCCCAGCCAGCGTCGCGCAGCATCTGGTCGATGAGCAGGCGGGTGGAGGCTTCGTCCATGGCCACCTGCTGGGCGGCCTGGGCCGAGCGCTCGGCCCACAGGCGCAGGGCGGCGGCGTCGCCCTTGGCAGGGTCGGCATCGGGCGGGGTGCGGGGGCGCTCGTCCAGCGCCTTTTGCAGCTCGGCCAGGCGCTGGCTGGCTTCTTCGGCCAGTTGCTCGTAAATGGCGCGCTCTTCTTGGGCGCGCTGGGCCATGTCGCGCTCTTGCGCGGCCTGGGCTTCGAGCAGTTGGGCGATTTCTGCCTGCGCGGCCTGGGCGGTTTGGGTTTGCTGGAGTTGGCCTTGCAATGCGGCGATTTGCTGCTGCAGGGTGACGAGCTTTTGGCTGGGGTCGTCGGGCAGCACAAACGGGCCAGGCTTGAACTGCGGCGCGTTGCCAAAGGTGCGGTGAAACCACAGGGCCAGCTCGCGGGCCAGCTTGATGGATTCAAGCCCCTCGCGGTAGCCAATGCGGTGGTTGACCTGGTGCGCCGCCTCGTTGCCGCGCTGGCGCAGCGCGTGCAGGATCTGGCGCACCTGCGGGTCCAGCCCCAGGCGCTGGTCCACGGCGCGCAGCAACTCGGCCTGGGTGCTTTGGCCCACTGTGAGGCCAATGCGCTCTGCCACCTCTTGCGTGAGGCTTTCGGCCAGCAGGCGCAGTTTGAGGACGCAACTGGCGGGGTCGTAGGGGTAGAGGCGTTCGGCAGTGGCGCCCAGCTCGGCCAGCAGGGGCGAGTGGGCGGACAGAAAACTGAAGTTGCTCGTGCTCATCGGGCCCGCTGGTGTCCAAATGTTAACTGGGCCACAGCATAACCCGCCCTGCCCGGCCATTGCCGGACACAACGCAGCAGGGGCCACTTGCGGTGGCCCCTGCTGGTGCGATCAATCCACCACCGTCAATTTCGCCACACTCAGCGCCAGCCACTTAGTGCCGTGGCGGGGGAAGTTGACCTGGGCGCGCGCATCGTCGCCCGTGCCTTCGATGGCCAGCACCTTGCCTTCGCCAAACTTGGTGTGGAACACGGCGATGCCTGCGCGCAGGCCGTGCGAGGGTGCCGCTTTTTGCGGGGGAACGGGGGGGCTGGCAAAGGTTTCAGACTTGAAGCCAAATTGGCCTCTAACGCTTGACCCATAAGCGCCACCAGCTCCTGAATTAGGAGCATACGAGCCAAAGCCCTGCTGCTTTGGCGTGATCCACTTGAGGGCCTGTTCGGGCAGCTCGTCAAAAAACCGGCTCTTGATGTTGTAGCGCGTCTGCCCGTGCAGCATGCGCGTTTGCGAGTGGCTCAGGTACAGCCGCTTGCGCGCGCGGGTGATGGCCACGTACATCAGGCGGCGCTCTTCTTCCAGCCCGTCGCGGTCGCTGGAGGAGTTGTCGTGCGGGAACAAGCCCTCTTCCAGGCCGCCGATGAACACTGCGTCAAACTCCAGCCCCTTGCTGGCGTGCACGGTCATGAGCTGCACGGCGTCTTGCCCGGCCTGGGCCTGGTTGTCGCCCGCCTCCAGCGCGGCATGGGTGAGGAAGGCGACCAGCGGCGAGAGGGTTTCGCCCGTGTCGGCGTCGATGATGCCTGCGGGGTTGGCGGGGTTGGCGGGGTTGGTAGGTTTGAGCGGCTCGTCCAGCACCGGGGCGTTCGGATCCAGGCCTTGGCTTACCGGGCTTTGGGTGGGCACGCTCTGCGTGAGCGGCTGGCCGTGCTCATCCAGCGGCAGGGCCACGGCATCGCGGCCAAAGCCTTCTTGCGTGACAAAGCTCTCAGCTGCGTTGACCAGTTCCTGCAAGTTCTCGATGCGGTCTGCGCCTTCTTTTTCGGTACGGAAGTGCTCCACCAGGCCGCTGGATTCGAGCATCTGCTCGATGATGCCGCGCAGCGACTGGCCTTCGGTCTGCTCGCGCAGCACGTCGATCATGGCGACGAAGGCCTTGAAGTTGGTTCCGGCCTTGCCGGGCACGGCGCTCACGGCATCGTGCAGCGAGCAGCCGGCGGCGCGGGCGGCGTCTTGCAGCACTTCAATGCTGCGCGCGCCAATGCCGCGCGGCGGGAAGTTGACGACGCGCAAAAAGCTGGTGTCGTCGTTCGGGTTCTCCAGCAGGCGCAGGTAGGCCAGCGCGTGCTTGATTTCGGCGCGTTCAAAAAAGCGCAGGCCGCCATACACACGGTAGGGCACGCTGGCATTGAACAGGGCCGATTCAATCACCCGGCTTTGCGCGTTGCTGCGGTAGAGCACAGCAATCTCTTTGCGCTCAAAGCCATCGCTGCGCACCAGTTGCTTGATCTCGTCCACCATCCACTGCGCCTCGGCCAGGTCGGTGGTGGCTTCAAATACGCGCACGGGTTCGCCCGCGCCCTGTGTGGTGCGCAGGTTCTTGCCCAGGCGGCGGCTGTTGTGGCCGATGAGGTGGTTGGCCGAGTCGAGGATGTTGCTGTAGCTGCGGTAGTTCTGCTCCAGCTTGATCTGGTGCTGCACATCAAACTCGCGCACAAAGTCGGCCATGTTGCCCACGCGTGCGCCGCGAAAGGCGTAGATGCTCTGGTCGTCATCGCCCACGGCCATCACGCTGGCGTGGCTTTGCAGGCGGCCCGCCACTTCGTCGCCCGCCATCTGCTTGAGCCACAGGTACTGCAGGCGGTTGGTGTCCTGAAACTCATCGACCAGGATGTGGCGGAAGCGCCGCTGGTAATGCTCGCGAATCGGGTCGTTGTCGCGCAGCAGCTCGTAAGAGCGCAGCATCAGCTCGCCAAAGTCCACCACGCCTTCGCGCTGGCATTGTTCTTCGTACAGCTGGTAGATCTCGACCTTTTTGCGGCTGTCGGCATCGTGCGCGGGCACATCGCCGGGGCGCATGCCCTCTTCCTTGCAGCCCGCAATGAAGTAGGCGAGCTGCTTGGGCGGAAAGCGCTCTTCATCCACATTGAACTGCTTGCACAGCCGCTTGATGGCCGAGAGCTGGTCTTGCGTGTCCAGAATCTGAAACGCCTGCGGCAGGCCTGCGGCCTTGTGGTGCGCGCGCAAAAGGCGGTTGCACAGCCCGTGGAAGGTGCCAATCCACATGCCGCGCACGTTCACCGGCAGCATGGCGGTGAGGCGCGCCACCATTTCCTTGGCGGCCTTGTTGGTGAAGGTGACGGCCAAAATGCCGCCGGGCGTAGCGTGGCCGTTTTGCAGCAGCCACGCGATGCGGGTGGTGAGCACGCGCGTCTTGCCCGAGCCCGCGCCCGCCAGAATCAAGGCGTGCCCGTTGGGCAGGGTGACGGCGGCGAGTTGTTCGGGGTTGAGGCCAGCCAGCAAGGGCGACGAAGCAGGCACGCCCAATGGTGCAGCAGCGGATGGGGGCACCGACTCATCGGGCGCCCCTGAAAACAGATCGTGTGGGAACATGCAGCCATTGTAGAAAGGCCACCCCCACCATGGTCCGCATTCAACCCCTTGCCCTTGCTGCCGTCGCCCTGGCAACCTGTTATGTGCCCCCTGTGGCGGCGCAGGCCAGTTGCAGCAGCGATGGCGTGCCCCGCCCCACCGCGGTGTTCGAGCGTTTCATCAGTGCCGATTGCGAAGCCTGCTGGGCCGACCCGGCCACGCCTGCACCGGGGCCATCGGCGGTGGTGCTGGACTGGATCGTGCCCACAGCCCAGGGGGATGAAGCCCCCTTGGCCGCAGCCGCCACCAACGACGCCCTGCTGCGGCTGCAAGCGCTGGGCCGTGCTGCGCCTGGCACCACCGATGTCGCGGTGCTTGCGGTGGAAGGAGCTCCCGCCCACCGCGTGCGCGTAGCCCACGGCCTGCCGCTCAATGACTACCTGGGCACCGGCATCGCCTTCAAGCCGCACCGAGCCAATCCAGCCGGCACCTGGCAATACCACTTGCTGCTGGTGGAGTCAGTGCCTGCGGGAGCGGAAGGCACCCCTGTGGAGCGGAATTTGGTAAGAAACATGCTCCAAGGCACATGGGAAAAGCGCCACCAGCTATCAAAAGCAGAGCAAACAAAAACCCGCTTTGCCTGGATGGAAAACCGCCCCATGCGCATTCCTGAAGGGGCCAAGGCAGAGCAGTTGCACATGGTGGGCTGGGTGCAGAACACCCAAGGCGAGGTGGTGGCGGCCGCCCAATCTGTATGCAGGTAATACAGGTCATACGGATGGCGTTATGACGGCGCTGCGCCATGCGCCTAGAATCAAGCACCGGGCCCAAGTTTCTTGACGCCCGGTTTTTTGTGCCTGTGCAACCAGGGTTCGGTATCGGCTTTCACGCCGCTACCCACAAAGCCGGTCCCAAGCCAAGCGCCCCACGCTGCCGAAATGGTTCGGCAGTGCCTTTTCAAAGGAGCTTGGAATCTCATGGAAATCTTCGATTACGACAACATCCTGCTGCTGCCACGCAAGTGCCGTGTGGAAAGCCGATCGGAATGCGATGCCGGCGTGGAGCTGGGCGGACGGCGTTTTCGCCTGCCGGTCGTGCCCGCCAACATGAAGACGGTGGTGGATGAGCGGATCTGCGAGTGGATGGCGAAAAACGGCTACTTCTACGTGATGCACCGTTTTGATCTGGACAACCTGCAGTTTGTGAAAGACATGCACGCCAAGGGCTGCTACGCGTCGATCTCCCTGGGGGTGAAACAACCCGACTACGACACGGTGGACCAGCTCGTGGCCCAAGGCCTGGTGCCCGAATACATCACCATCGACATCGCCCACGGCCATGCCGACAGCGTGAAGAACATGATTGGCTACCTCAAGCAAAAGCTGCCGCAATCCTTCGTGATTGCCGGCAACGTGGCCACGCCCGAGGCAGTGATTGACCTGGAAAACTGGGGCGCCGATGCCACCAAAGTGGGCGTGGGCCCCGGCAAGGTGTGCATCACCAAGCTGAAGACCGGTTTTGGCACCGGCGGCTGGCAGCTCAGCGCGCTCAAGTGGTGCGCACGTGTGGCCACCAAGCCCATCATTGCCGATGGCGGCATCCGCAGCCATGGCGACATTGCCAAGAGCGTTCGCTTTGGCGCCACCATGGTGATGATCGGCTCCTTGTTTGCTGGACATGAAGAATCCCCCGGCAAGACGGTGGAGGTGGACGGCGAGCTGTTCAAGGAATACTACGGCTCTGCCAGTGACTTCAACAAGGGCGAATACAAGCACGTGGAAGGCAAGCGCATCCTGGAGCCCATCAAGGGCAAGCTGGCCAACACGCTGATTGAAATGGAGCAGGACGTGCAAAGCTCCATCAGCTACGCGGGGGGCACCAAGCTCATGGACATCCGCAAGGTGAACTACGTCATCCTGGGCGGAGACAACGCAGGCGAACACCTGCTGATGTAAGCCCGGCGTGCGGTGCTAGGGATCCTCTGCACGAATCGAGCGTCAAGTGTGCACTGCGGATCGGGATGGGCTGCAAGGCGCAAAACGCAGCAATAGCTGTTGCTATTGCGAGGATTTGCAACGCAGCAGACCGCCCGAGGCCGCAGATGCACACGGCGCGGTGATTTGTGCAGAGGATCCCTACCCAGCACCGCACTGCCGCCAACACTGCGGGCTCTTTTCAGGCGCGCAGCAAATTCAGCGCCATGTGGTGCAGGTCATGGCCCGGTTTGGTCAGGGCATCCAGAATGCTGAAATGGTTCAAGCCCGGCAGGATCTGGCAACGCGGCACGACATGGGTGCCCCAGGCGTCCTGAATCAGCCGCGCCTGGCGCGCAAACTCCTCACTCTCATCGGCCCCTGCCACGCTGTACAGCAGCCCCTGGGCGGGAGCCTGCAGGCGTGCCGGGCTGGCGTCCTGCACATGCTGTTCGGTCAGGTGCAAGGATTGCTGCAGGAATGGAGCGTGCATGACGGGCTCCAGATCATGCAGCCCCGAAATGGACAGCGCACTGCGCACCAGCCCGTCAGGCAAATCAGAAGCCACCAGCGGCCACAAGCTGGTCAGCAACCAGGCGGCCAGCTGCCCACCGGCGGAATGCCCGGCCACGGTGATGCGGCGGCGGTCTCCACCATGCTGCCCGATGTGGCGCCACACCCAGGCCAGTGCGGCCTCCATTTGGCGGCCAATGTGGGACACGGTGACCGGGTGTTCAGGGGTGCCTGGGCACAGCGCATAGTTGACGACCACCACGCAGTACCCCGCCAAGGTGAAAGGAGGCGCCACAAAGGAATGGTCGGACTTGTCGAGCGAGCGCCAGTAACCGCCGTGGATGAAAACCAGCACGGGCGCCAGCGCTGCGCCGGGGCGTGTCGCGGGGAAGACATCCAGGGTCTCGCCAGCCTCAGGGCCGTAGACCAAGTCCAGCGCACAAGGGCAGTTGGCGCGCACCTGCGCGGAGTCCTGGGCCCAGCGCTGCAGGTAATCCATGTAATCAGGAACCAGCGCGCGGTTGTTGTACATGCGCTCCAGCCAGGCTGGGTCGTGCAAGGGAATCGACATCGTTCTTATCTCCTCAGAAGCGCCACATCATCCCGCCAAACCACTCCATGCTGCAAGCTACGTGACAGGCTGCTCGTTCCAAATCGGCCCATCATTCAGGACGCAGTTCAAACATCTCACGCATCCAAACCAAGCATGACCACTCCTTCGCTTCGTATCGCCGTTCTCGGTATCGGCATGATGGGAAGTCCCATGGCACGCCGCCTGCAACAGGCCGGGCATACCGTGCACGCCTGGAACCGCACCCAATCCAAAGCCGATCCGCTGGCAGCGTTGGGCATTGCTGTGCATGCCACCGTCGCAGAGGCGGTGCGACAAGCTGACATCGTGGTGAGCCTGCTGGAAAACGGTCCAGCGGTAGAGCATGTGCTGTTCCATGCGGGTGCCGCGCAAGCCATGCGCCCCGGCACCCTGTTCATCGACATGGCGTCGATCCAGCCCCGCGAGGCGCGCGACCACGCCGCACGGCTTGGTGAAATGGGCCTGGCGCACCTGGATGCTCCAGTGTCTGGCGGCACGGTAGGGGCCGAGAACGGCACCCTCGCCATCATGGCCGGGGGCCGGGCAGAAGACTTCGCTCGCGCACAACCGGTGTTCGCCGCACTGGGGCGCGCCACCCACGTGGGGCCGCACGGCAGCGGGCAGCTCGCCAAACTGGCCAACCAGATGATTGTGGGCATCACCATCGGTGCCGTGGCAGAAGCCTTGCTGTTTGCCGCCAAAGGCGGCGCCGACATGGCCAGGGTGCGCGAGGCCATCCAAGGCGGGTTTGCCGACAGCCGCATCCTTCAATTGCACGGCCAGCGCATGGTGGACCGCGACTTTGCGCCCAAGGCACGCATGGGCGTTCAACTCAAGGACATGCGCAATGCGCTGGGCACTGCCAAGGAAATAGGTTTTGACGCACCGGTCACGAGCTTGTTTGAAGCCCTGTACGCCGAAGGCGTGGAACACGGCCTGGGCGAACTGGACCACAGCGGGCTGTTTGTGGAGCTGGCCAGTCGCAACGCAATGCAATAAATTTTTTGCACGACTTGCGGACAACGCAAAAAATCGTGCATAATACGAGTCTCTGCAGCGATGCAGACAACTTAAAAAGTTTGGGTTCTTAGCTCAGTTGGTAGAGCAGCGGACTCTTAATCCGTAGGTCGAGTGTTCGAGTCACTCAGGACCCACCAAACAAAAAAAGCCGAAGCTACATCGTAGTTTCGGCTTTTTGCATTTCCGCGCCTCTGTATCAATTTCTAACGCGCGGCGTTTCTCTTCCTGATCTGATCACGGCAATGAATCCACAAGCCAATATGCTCTGGACCGGCCCCAAATGGGCCTTAGCGGTTCTGCTCGCCGTTCTGGGCATGCTGGGGCCGTTTTCGATTGATACCTATCTGCCAGCCTTTGCCGGCATTGCCACGGCCCTGGGCGCCACGCCCATTGAGATGCAGCAAACGCTGTCGGCCTACCTTTTCGGGTTCGCCTTCATGAACCTGTTTCACGGCGCCCTGGCAGACAGCTTTGGCCGCCGGCCCGTAGTGTTGTGGGGCATTGCGCTGTTCACCATAGCTTCTGCAGGCTGCGCCCTCTCGCAAAGCATCGGACAGTTGGTGTTCTTCCGTGCGGTACAAGGGCTATCCACCGGGGCAGGCATTGTGGTGTCACGCGCTGTGATCCGCGACATGTTCCCGCCAGCGCAAGCCCAGCAGGTAATGAGCCAGGTCACCATCTACTTCGGGGTGGCACCTGCCGTGGCACCTATCGTGGGTGGGTGGCTGTTTGTACACACCGGCTGGCACAGTATCTTCTGGTTCCTGGCACTGGTGGGGGCCATTCTGTGGATCACCAATTTCCGGCTGCTACCCGAAACCCTGCACCCAAGCCACCGCCAGCCCTTCAACGTGCGGCACTTGATGCGCGGGTATTGGGCGCTGGGCTCCAGCCCCAAGTTCCTCTTGCTGGCACTGGCCAGTGGCGTACCGTTCAACGGCATGTTCTTGTACGTGCTGTCTGCCCCTGCTTTCTTGGGCGAACATTTGAAACTCGAGCCCACGCAATTTTTCTGGTTCTTCGTTCTGACAATTTCCGGAATCATGGGGGGAGCATGGCTGAGCGGACGCCTGGCAGGGCGCATCGCACCCAAGCGGCAAATCCGCCATGGATTCGTCATCATGTTCGTGGTGGGCATCGCCAATGTGGCGCTTAACACCGTCCTTGCGCCTCATCCAGCCTGGGCGCTACTGCCCATCGCCATTTTTTCCTTCGGCTGGGCACTCATGGTGCCCGTGGTCACGTTGCTGGTGCTGGACCTGGTGCCCGAGCGCCGAGGGATGGCATCGTCGCTGCAGGCTTTCGTAGGCTCTACCGCGAACGGGGTGGTGGCCGGCGTGATTTCCCCCCTGGTCATGCACTCTGCACTTGGGCTGGCCACAGCGTCTTTGCTGATGATGTGCATTGGGCTGACATCATGGATGTACGTGCACCACCGCTGGCCTGAAATTGGCGGCCACGCGGGCGTAACACCCGGCGGCTGAGCTCCACCTTTACCGCTTCATGAAGAAGTGAGCAGAAGCGGTCAGCGTCTGCGCTCCAGGCCCTGCTGATGGTAGTAACGCTTCTTTTCCTCGTACATGGCCTGGTCGGCCTTGTGCAGGGCAGACTCCACTGCCTCGCCGGATTGACAGCACGCGACCCCCATGGCCAATCCCAGCGGCTGCCCTGAGTAGAACTGGTTGTTCAACTCCACCAGCGACTGAATCCGGTCACGCATGGCAGCAGCGCCTCGCTCATCCGCCCCCCCCCCCGGCAGCAACACCGCAAATTCATCGCCTCCCACCCGGGCCGCGCAAGCTGGCGCATCAACCGCCTTGGCAAGTACTTCGCCAGCGCGGCGCAGAATGGCGTCACCTGCCGCGTGACCCTGCTCATCATTGATGGCCTTGAGGCCGTTGAGATCGATGGCAATCACCGCAAATGGCCACGGCCCCTTGCGCGCAAGGCGATTAAGCTCTTCTGCATAAAACGCGCGGTTGCGAAGCTGGGTCAGCACATCGTGCTTGCCCAGGTACTCCAGATAGGCCTCAGCCTTCTTGCGAGCCGTGATGTCTACCAGCGAGAGCAGCACCAGGCTCCAGTCGTCCTGATGACCACCCAGCACAGAAAACTGCATGTGGATGTGCACCGCATCCCCAGGCAGCGAGTAATTGGTGACCTCACGCTGCTGCACGGTCTTGCCTTCCCACAAATCCTGCAACTGCTCGGCAAACGACTCCGCCATTTCACCCCGAAACACCTGACTCAGGTTGTTGAGCAAGTGGTCTTTGGAGCGTGCTCCGAACATCTCCAGGGTCTGCTGGTTCACGTCGATCACACGGATTTCTTGCATGCACCGAGAAACGAATTCTGGGTGTACTTTGAGAAAGGTTTTGAAATCAGCGATTCCCTGCGCACGCACGCCATCGAGCAGCATCTTGATGGTGCTGAAGTCCTCAACCCACAACGACACGGGGGAGTATTCAAACAAGCCGCGGGCGTATTGCTCGCTACGTCGCAGCTGGAGGGCATCCTGCATTTGCCGCGTGATGTCTTCCAGTGAAACAAGCGCCCGGCTCCAGTTCTCCTCATGGCCGGGGAGCACCCGCACATTCACCCTTACATCCAGGCGCCGCCCGTCCAAGGCGTAGTTCACGCTCTCATTGGAATATTCCAGCCGCCCCTCCCAGAGCTGAACCAACTCACGTACCAAGGAGTGGTACATGTCATCTCGAAAAATCTGCCCCAGCTGCGCGACCAAGGTGGCCTGATCAGGCGCAGCAAACAAATCCAGGGTGCGCTGATTGACCTGAAGCACCCGCAAAGCCGCACTGCACTGCGCCAACAACGGGGGATCGGCACGCAGATAGGCTTCCAGGTCATCGACCCCCTCTTCTCGCCAGCGCTGGAACAAAGCCTTCAAGGCACTGTAGTCCTCCAGCCATAGCGATACGGGCGCCAGGTTGAACATGTGCTCAAAATCTGCACCAGAAGAAACATAGGGCTGCACGTTGAATCCTTTCGTCGCCCATTATGCGAACCTGGGCTACGCCTCCATCCAATGTCGGTGACTCTCTCGCCAAGCGATCAGGCATAAAAAAACCGCCTCATCAGAGGCGGCTTTCATGCGATGTACCCACCAAAGGGTCAGGCACTTGGCAGATTATCAGCGAGCTGGGCGTGCAGGACGCTTGCGCGCATCGTGGGGTGCAAACGGCTTGCCGCCAGCAGGCTTGGCAAACGCAGGCTTGCGGGGAGCAAAATCACCACGGTCCGCACCACGGGGGGCGCCCATGTCACCACGCGGGGCAAAGCCACGCGGGGCGTTGTCGCCAAAGCCGGGCTTGCGGCCATAGCCTTCGCCGTCACGGCGTGGAGCAAAGCCACGATCTTCCCGAGGTGCAAAGCCCTCACCGCCACGGGGAGCAGGACCGCCCCGACCGGCAAAACCACCACCGAAACCACCGCGGTCGTTGCCGCCACGGTCATTGCTGCCACGTGCTGGACCACCAAAACGGCGATCACGCGAGGCGTAGTCACGACCTTCAAAACCGCCAGAGCGGCCACGGCCACCAAAATCGCCACGAGGCGTTTGGGGAGCGCGCTGTGCAGGCTCCAGACCTGGAATCACTTCCGACTTGAATTGCTGACGGCTGTAGCCTTCAATGTCGAAAATCTTGCGGCGGTCGCGGAATTCGGCGAACGTCACAGCCAAGCCATCGCGACCAGCACGACCGGTACGGCCAATGCGGTGGGTGTAATCCTCAGCCTTCATGGGCAGGCCGAAGTTGAACACGTGGGTGATGGTGGGCACGTCGATACCGCGTGCAGCCACATCGGTTGCCACCAGGATTTGCACCTGGCCGCTGCGCAGAGCCATCAGTCGGCGGTTGCGCAAACCTTGACTCAATGCACCATGCAGCGCCACAGCAGAAAAGCCTTCTTGCTGCAGGTCATTGGCCAAGCCATCGCACTCCACCTGCGTGCTTGCAAACACGATGGCTTGGTTGATGGAGGTGTCACGCAGCCAGTGGTCCAGCAGCTTGCGCTTGTGTTGCGCGTTATCTGCCCAGTACAGCATCTGCTTGATGTTGGCGTGCTTCTCTTGCGGAGAGTCAATCGTCACCTTTTGCACCGATGCGCCGCCATCGTGCATCACACGCATGGCCAATTGCTGGATGCGCGGGGCAAACGTTGCGCTGAACATCATGGTCTGCTTGCGCTGGGCCGTGAGCTGGTTCAACTCAGCCAGGTCGTCAGAGAAGCCCAGATCCAGCATGCGGTCGGCTTCGTCCACCACCAGGAATTGCACCTTGTCGAGCTTGATCTGCATCGAACGTTGCAGGTCCAGCAAGCGGCCAGGCGTAGCCACCACGAGGTTTGCGTTCTGCAGCTTGGCAATCTGCAATTGGTAAGGCATGCCGCCCACCACATTGGCTACGCGCAGGCCGCGGCAGTGCTTGACCAAGTCGATCGCATCGTGCGCCACTTGCTGGGCCAGCTCACGGGTAGGGCACAAAATCAGTGCGCCAGGCGTAGCAGCCTTGAAGTTGCGTGAGTTGGTGGGGTCCTTGCGCTTGGCACGCTTGGGAGCTGGCTCGCCACGAGCAGCAGCCTCGGCAACAGCACGCTCAAACGCAGCACGTTCTTCAGTTTCAGCAGCAGCTTGCTGCTGAATCAGCGTGTGCAGCACAGGCAGCAAAAAGGCGGCGGTCTTGCCACTGCCTGTCTGGCTGGACACCATCAGATCAATGAAGCTGGTGGAATCATTGCCGCTACCCATCGCCAATGGAATGGCCTTGAGCTGCACACTGGTGGGCTGGGTGTAACCCAGGTCAGCCACCGCTTGCACGAGTTCTGGAGCCAGGCCCAGTTCAATAAAGCCGTTAGGCTCGGCAGTGACTGCGTCAGCAGCTGCATCAGCTACCACTGCAGCAGCCAGAGTTTCAGCGGCAAAAGAAGATTCAGCAGGCGCGAATTCGCCCTGCACTTGCAAAGTGTCGGTCATATTTTTCTCACACGAGACCTGCCGCAAGCGGGCGCCTGCGGTGGTTTCGTCAATGGTTAAAAAACATCAACCATCAAACGAAACCTGCCATGAACTTGGTCGTAGCGGGTGGGCGAAGAATGCAAAAACTTTGCTGCCATGGCAGCGAGCTTGCGAGCCCAGTGTGTGAGGGGAGATGCACAATCTGCAGCAGAAAACTGCGCAGCCCTAGATTATTACACGTTCAGGGTTTCCCCGCAATAGACGCGTGCAAACGGCGGTGATAAGCCCTTCTTGGGCTTTCACCGACCTCTCTCGCTGGCGCAACCAGGCCGGGAAAACCTTGGCCCTTTTCAGACGGCCAGGAAGTGGGTTCGGTAATGTGCCAGCTCGTCGATGGATTCATGAACGTCTGCCAGAGCCGTGTGCTTCTGCGCCTTCTTGAAGCTCGAATAGGCTTCCGGCTTCCAGCGCTTGGCTAACTCCTTCAGGGTGCTCACATCGACATTGCGGTAGTGAAAGAACGCCTCCAGCTTGGGCATGTAGCGCACGAGGAACCTTCGATCCTGACCAATGCTGTTGCCGCACATGGGTGCAACACCCTTGGGAACGTACTGCCGCAGAAAGGCCAGAATTTCCGCCTCGGCCTGCTCTTCCGTCAGGGTGGATGCTTTCACCTTGTCCGTGAGTCCGCTGCGGCCATGGGTTCCACGGTTCCAGGCGTCCATCTTTGCCAATTGCTCATCAGACTGGTGGATGACCAGCACGGGGCCTTCAACGCGAGGCTCCAGCGAAGGGCCTGTCACCACCACGGCGATTTCCAGCAAGCGGTCGTTCTCGGGGCTCAGGCCCGTCATTTCACAGTCCAGCCACACAAGGTTTTGGTCTGATTTTGATAGCACGTCGGGGGTTGGGGTGTTAGCTTCTGACATGGGGCGCATTGTCGCCGATGACCTAAACTCGCCGCACATGGCCTCTTCCGACGCAATTTCCCCTTCCCTGCTGTTCACCCTGCTTTTTGCCTTCGCGCTGAGCGCAGGCATGCTGCTCAAACTGTGGCTCGCTTCGCGGCAAATACGCCACGTGGCACGGCACCGCAACGCCGTTCCTGCGCCATTTGCCGAGCGCATCACCCTGGCAGCTCACCAAAAGGCGGCGGATTACACGGTAGCCAAAGCCCGGCTGGAGTTGCTGGAGCTGGCCCTGGGCACCGCCGTGCTGCTGGGATGGACCTTGCTTGGCGGGCTGAATCTGCTGAACCAGGCGCTGTTGCACTGGCTGGGCGGCGGCATGTGGCAGCAATTGGCGCTGCTGGCAGCTTTTGTGCTTATCAGCGGGCTGATCGATTTGCCGGTGTCGCTGTACAAAACATTCGTGCAGGAGAAGCGCTTCGGCTTCAACAAAATGACCCCGGCCCTGTGGCTTGCAGACCTGTGCAAGTCGATGCTGCTGGGAGCCGCCATTGGCCTGCCGATTGCAGCAGCCATCCTGTGGCTGATGGGCCAGGCAGGCCCCTACTGGTGGGCCTGGGCCTGGGCCGTCTGGATGGGGTTCAACCTGCTGCTGATGGTGATTTTCCCCACCTTCATCGCCCCACTGTTCAACCAATTCAAGCCACTGGAAGACGAAGCCCTCAAACAACGCGTGTCGCATCTGATGGAACGCTGCGGCTTTGCCGCCAAGGGGCTTTTTGTGATGGACGGCAGCCGCCGCAGCGCCCATGCCAATGCCTACTTCACAGGTTTTGGCGCTGCCAAGCGTGTGGTGTTTTATGACACGTTGCTGCGCCAGCTCTCCGTGGGCGAGGTAGAGGCCGTGCTTGCACATGAGCTGGGGCATTTCAAGCACCGGCACATCATCCAGCGCATCGTGAGCATGTTCGCTTTCAGCCTGCTGGGCTTTGCGCTGCTGGGCTGGCTATCCACCCAAAGCTGGTTCTACACGGGGCTGGGGGTGTACCCTGCCGTGGGCTTGTCTGCAGACTGGGGCAGCGCGCCCAACGATGCCCTCGCGCTGCTGCTGTTCATGCTGGCAACGCCCGTTTTCACCCAGTTCATCTCGCCGCTGTTCTCGCAACTCTCGCGCAAGCACGAGTTCCAGGCCGACGCCTACGCAGCGGCACAAACGCAGGCAGCAGACCTGGCTTCAGCGCTGCTCAAGCTGTACGAAGACAACGCCTCCACCCTGACCCCTGACCCGGTCTACGTGAAGTTCTACTACTCACACCCACCCGCCTCCGAGCGGCTGGCACGCCTTTCCTACACCCCCTGAACCATGACCTCCATGTTGAAGAAAAAAGACTGGTCCACCCAGACCCGCCGTGCGCTGAAAGCTCCTGAAGTTGTAGCAAAACTGGCTCAACTGGATGACTGGAGCCTGAGTGGCGATGGCGAGAACGTCGCCATCGAGAAGACCTACCACTTCGCCAATTACTACGAGACGATCTCGTTCGTGAATGCGGTGGCCTTCATCGCGAATGCACAAGACCACCACCCGGACCTGTCCGTGCACTACAACCGCTGCGTGGTGCGTTTGAACACCCATGATGTGCAAGGCATCTCGATCACCGACATCGAGTGCGCGGCGCAGTTTGACCAACTGCTGGTGCTGGCATGACCTTGGCAGCCCCCACCCATGGCTGAGCGCAGCGCCCTCATGCAAGGAACCGTGGTGGCCAGCCACGGCCGACATTGTGTGGTGGAGACACCCGACGGCCAGCGCCGCATCTGCCACCCCCGGGGCAAAAAAAGCCATGCTGTGGTGGGCGACCATGTGATGTGGCAAGCCGCCCCCCAGGGCCAGGGGGATGAAGGCACGATTGAGAAGGTGCTTGAACGGCGCAACCTGTTCTACCGGCAGGATGAGATCCGCACCAAATCGTTCGCAGCCAACATCGACCAGGTGCTCATCCTGATTGCGGCGGAGCCGGTTTTTTCAGAGAGCCAGCTGGCCCGTGCACTGATCACGGCAGAGGCCACGCACATCACTCCACTGATCGCGCTGAACAAAAGCGACTTGGTGGAACCGTTTGCCCGCGCCTGGGAACGCCTGCAACCCTACCGCCACATGGGCAAAGAAGGGCAGCATTACGGCGTGCTGCCCCTGTGCCTGACGCAATCGAACGAGGTGGATCGGGAAGTGCTTTTGCAGCACCTGCGCGGCAAAGTCACGCTGGTGCTGGGGCCTTCCGGTTCAGGCAAAAGCACCCTCATCAACCTGCTGGTGCCAGGCGCCACTGTACTGACGGGAGAAATCTCGCAGGCCCTCAACTCCGGCAAGCACACGACCACCAGCACCCATTGGTACTGGGTGGACGCCGAGCGCACCACGGCACTGATCGACTCCCCCGGCTTTCAAGAATTTGGCTTGCACCACATCGCCCCCATGCAGCTGGCCAGTTGCATGCCCGATATTGCCGCCCATGCCAATGACTGCCGCTTTTATAACTGCACCCATTTGCATGAGCCGGGCTGCGGTGTGCTGGATGCACTGAAAATGCCACCTAGCGCAGGTGGGATAAGCGCAACGCGCTATAAAATTTATAGTGATTTATTCGCTGAACTGAGCCAGCCGCGCTACTGAAAAAAGAGGCGCTTGCAGCGGGTGTAGCGCGAGCCATCACGCTGCCTGCCGCGCGCCTTCTGCTACCCCAGAAGTCGGGCCAAGGTCAGCAAGGCGAGCAGCAGCATCCAGACCACCACAGACCGCCACACCAAGCCCACCACGCTGCGCAAATGCCCCACCTCGGGGGCTACGCCTGGCGTGGAATCGCTGTCGGCCAACTCGGCATCCATCTCCAGCCCATGCTGCACCGCGGTGGGTTCTGAACGCGCTTTCAGGGCCTCTCCACCCAGACGCACGTTGATGGCTCCCGCCGTGGCCGCCAGCACCACCCCGTCGTTGTCGTTGGGAAAACGCTGGGCATGAAAGCGCCAGCCTTCGATGGCCTCCTCAAAACTACCAACAACGGCGAAGCTCAGCGCCGTCAGGCGCGCGGGCAACCAGTCAATCAACCACCAAGCCTTGGCCGAGGCAGTCTGCAGCGCTTCGCTGGCCTGCGGTGCCACAGTCTGGTGGCGGTGATGCCAGTAGCGGGAGACAAACTCAGCCATGCGATAGAGCACCGCACCGGTGGGCCCCAGGCCCAACGCCGCCAGAATGGAGAACCAGGCCAGCACGCCAAAGACATGGCGGTGTGCCGAGATGACCGAGTATTCAATGACATGGCGCACGATTTCGCTGCGGGGCAGCATGCCGGCATCTACCTGCTGCCAGTCCGCCAGGCGCTCCCGGGCCGCGTCTTCCTGACCGTCTTCCAGTGCATCGCGGATGCCCGTGAAATGGTGGCTGAACTGGCGAAAACCCAGCGTAACGTAAAGCACCGCCACACTCCAGAGCACCGCAAAAGGCCAGCCCAGCCCCCACATCAAAGCCCCATGGATGGCCAAAGTCACCAACGCGGGCACCACCACCGCCAAGCTCCAGGCCACCCAGCCATGGTGGGTTTTACCAGCGTCGAAATTGCGGCTCACAGACAGCGCCCACGCGCGCAAGCCGGCATGGATGGGATTGGTTCGGGCCAGAGGGCGTGCCTGCTCGATCAGCAGAGCGAACAGGATGGCAAAGAAACTCATGCGGCCAATGATAGCGGGGCCTGACGAGCCACCAAGCCCTGCGCCACCCGCATCCAGTCGCTATGGCTACTCAAGCGCTCAGGAATCGATAGAAATTGCGCAACATGCCTGCCGTGGCGCCCCAAATGAAACGAGACTTGGAGCCATCTTGATACGGCATGGAAAACCACTGCCGCTCAACGCCCCCGCTCTCAAACACATGCCTGCGATGGTTTGCCGGATCCATCAAAAACGCCAGAGGCACCTCGAACAGATCGGCCACCTCGTAGGGGTTGGGATTCAGCTCACAGTCGGGAGCAACCAAGGCCACCACCGGCGAGATGATGAACGAGGATCCAGTAACGTAGGTGGGCAGCACCCCCAACACTTCCGCGTGCCGCGCGGCCAGGCCCACTTCCTCTTCGGCCTCTCTGAGCGCAGTGTGCGCCGGGCTGGCATCTTCTGGATCGGCACGACCGCCAGGAAACGCCACCTGCCCCGAATGCGTGGAGAGGTGGGCGGTGCGCTCGGTCAGCAGCACCATGGGCTCATCGCGCAGCACGATACCGAGCAACACCGCAGCCCGTGCCGGTGAACGGCTGGCGTACGACTTTTCGAGTACCACCTCTGGCTCCCACTGTGGCGGGGCTACAAAGCGCTGGCGCAGCGCTTCAGGCGTGAGGGCTGCCCGAGGAACGGCAGGCAAATGGATGTCGACCGCTGCAATGGGCACTTGGCGCGGATCAAAATCCGGCAAGGTCGTGGGCGACGCTGCCACAGGACGATCTGAAGGGCTGGGGGGACTCACGGGTGTGGGCGGGTTGGCTGGCAGGAAGCGGGCACGAGGGCCTGCTCAAACTTCCTGGTGGTTCACCAAAAGATTGGCGCAGGCAACCATTCAGGCCTCAAAAACGAAAAAACCGCTACAGGCCTAAGCACTGTAGCGGTTTGCGTATCAGGGGATGCCTGCGCCTTAAGCGGCGGTGGCAGCAGCCTTGACGCGCGAAGGCAGCTTTTCCTTGATACGTGCCGACTTGCCGCTGCGGTCACGCAGGTAGTACAGCTTGGCACGGCGCACGTCACCACGACGCTTGACTTCGATGCCAGCGATCAGCGGGCTGTAGGTTTGGAACGTACGTTCCACGCCTTCGCCGCTCGAGATCTTGCGCACGGTGAAGCCGCTGTTCAGGCCGCGATTGCGCTTGGCAATCACCACGCCTTCGTAAGCCTGCACGCGCTTGCGGTTACCTTCCACCACGTTCACGCTCACGATGACGGTGTCACCAGGGGCGAATTCGGGGATGGTCTTGTTCAAGCGGGCGATTTCTTCCGCTTCCAGGGTCTGGATCAGGTTCATGTTGATATCCAACGATCTTGTCCGCGCCACAAATGGCTGCGTCGGGATTGACGTTCAGGTTTTGCCGAGGTGAAACCTCTCACAAAACGGCCGGCCAGAGGATCGAAAAGCCTGCCATTATAACCCGTCAGCGCGATTTGGCGAGTACCGCTTCGTCGGCTGGCTGCAACGCACCCGCAGCGCGCGCTGCATCGATCAGGTCGGGCCGGTGGCGGGCCGTGATCAGCAGCCGCTGGTCCCGCCGCCAGCGCTCGATCTGCGCATGGTGGCCCGACATCAAAGGCGCCGGAACCGCCCTGCCCGCCCACTCTTCGGGCCGCGTGTAGTGGGGGCAATCCAGCAAACCATCCAGCGCCGGGTTGAAGCTGTCGAACTGGTGGCTGCCTTCATCGCTCAACACCCCTGGCTGCAAGCGGGCCACGGCATCCAGCAACGCCAGCGCCGCAATTTCGCCACCCGACAGCACAAAATCGCCCAAGCTCAACTGCACGGTGACATGCGCATCGATGAATCGCTGGTCCACCCCTTCGTAGCGACCACACAGCAAGATGGCACCAGCGCTGGCAGACCAACCCTCTACCTCCGCATGGTTGAGCTTGCGCCCGATGGGAGAAAAAAGCACCAGCGGCGCTTGCGTATCCAGTGCTTCGCCACGTTGATCACGGATGTGGTTCAGACACCGCTCCAGGGGCTCGGCCATCATGACCATGCCTGGTCCGCCACCGAAGGGCCGGTCATCCACGCGCCGGTAATTGCCCTCGGCATGGTCGCGCGGGTTCCACAAGTGCACATCGACCTGGCCACTGGCGTAAGCACGCCGCGTGATGCCCGCCGTCAAAAACGGGGCAAACAGCTCGGGAAACAGCGTGATGACATCGAAACGCATGGCGGGGCGCGACCTCTGCGGCTTCAATAATCAGGCTGCCAGTCCACGGTGATGCGCTTTTCCGCCAGCTCCACCTTGTCCACGAAGGCAGACACAAAAGGAATCATCCGTTCCTGTGCTTTACCGTCCTGCTCATAGTCCAGCACCAGCACGGTTTGCGGCCCGGTAGACATCAATTCACGCACCTGGCCCAGCGCAACCCCCTCGCGGTTGACCACTTGCAGGCCGATCAGGTCCACCCAGTAGTACTCGTCCGTACCGGTCGATGGAAAGCTGGAGCGCGGCACGAACACGCGGGCGCCCCGCAGTGCTTCTGCAGCATCGCGGTCATCCACACCTTCGGCCCAGGCAACCACCGTGTCCGAGTGGTCCTTGGCCTGGCGGATGTTGAGCAGCACGGTACCCGTGAACGCCTTGGCGCCGCGCTCAGACGGTTGCAAAAACCAGCGCTTGGCAGAAAACAAGGCTTCAGGGTCGGCACTGTGCGGCACGACCTTGAACCAGCCCTTCACCCCCCAGGCGTCGGCAATGCGCGCCACTTCAATGGCATCTTCGGGCAGGTTTGCGGCTTCGAGGTGGAGGGATGTGGCCATTTTTCGTTCAGACAAAAAGAAAAGGGCGGGATCCGCCGGGAAAACCCACGGAACCCGCCCTTCTCGGGGGACTTTAAGCAGCCTTCTTGGCAGCTTGCTTGATCAGGCGGTCCACGGTAGGCGAGGACTGGGCGCCCACGCTCTGCCAGTACGTCAGGCGGTCTTGCACGATGCGCAGACCTTCTTCGGTTTCCTTGGCGGTGGGGTTGTAGAAGCCGATACGTTCGATGAAACGGCCATCGCGGCGCACGCGCTTGTCAGCAACAACGATGTTGAAGAAAGGACGGCCCTTGGAGCCGCCGCGAGAGAGTCGAATAACGACCATGATTTATCCTTCGGGTGGTGAGCCAACGTCAAAATGCGCGGGCCACGGAAATTTCGCAACGTTTGAGACACGCGACATGACCACCCGGCCAGCGACACGTTGCAAAGCCTGCAATTATATCCACAACCCTCTTGTATGCCCATCATCCGCCCGAGCACCGACGCAGACCTGCCCGCCATTACTGCCATTTATCGCCACCACGTTCTTCACGGCACAGGCACTTTTGAGATAGACCCGCCTTCCGAAGCTGATATGGCTGCACGCCGCGCAGACGTGCTGGGCCGCAACCTGCCCTGGCTGGTGGCCGAGAAGGACGGCGAGGTGCTGGGCTTTGCCTATGCCAACTGGTTCAAGCCCCGCCCGGCGTACCGCTTCTCGGCGGAAGATTCGATTTATGTGGCCGACGCTGCCCGGGGCATGGGCGTGGGCCGCAAGCTGCTGGCCGAGTTGGCCGTGCAAGCGGAAGCGGTGGGCGTGCGCAAGTTGCTCGCGGTGATTGGAGACTCTGCCAACGCTGGCTCCATCGGGCTGCACCGCGCACTGGGGTTCACCGATGTGGGCGTGATGCGCTCGGTGGGCTGGAAATTTGGCGCCTGGCGCGACATCGTGCTCATGGAAAAGACCCTGGGCGCGGGGGACACCACTTCACCGGAATAATGCGCCCCCATGAAGAACAAAACCCTGGCCGCCTGGCTCGCCTTCGTGGGGGGGCCCTTGGGCCTGCACCGCTTTTATCTGCACGGCCTGACCGACATGCTGGGCTGGTTGCTACCCATCCCTACCGCACTCGGTCTGTATGGCATTCAGCGGGTGCAGCAGTTTGGGCAAGATGACCAGTACAGCTGGTTCTTGATACCGCTGCTGGGCTTCACCATTGCGGGCTGCGCACTGCGGGGGATTTTGTACGGCCTGCAAACCCCGGAGCGTTGGAACGCGCGCTACAACCCCAGCGCTCCCGAACTGGCGGCTGCGGGCCAAACGCGGTGGCTGACCATTGGGGCGATGGTAGTGTCGCTACTGATGGGCACCACGGTGCTGATGGCGAGCATTGCCTTCAGCTTCCAGCGCTACTTTGAATACCAGATCGAAGAGGCCCGCAAAATCTCGCAGTAAAAAACACAACGCCCTGTTTGGCTTGACAACCAAACAGGGCGTTGGCGCTTTATGGACAAGCGCAGGCAGCTATCATTTCAGTAGCAATCAATACAACTGCAGGCTCACCCAGTAAGCAATGGCCGCAACAAAGGCGCTGGCTGGAATGGTCAAGATCCAGGCCCAGACGATGTTGCCAGCCACCCCCCAACGCACCGCGCTGGCGCGCTGCGTAGAGCCCACGCCCACGATGGCACCGGTGATGGTGTGCGTGGTGGAGACTGGAATGCCCAGCGTGGTGGCCAGAAACAGGGTCAACGCACCACCGGTTTCGGCACAGAAGCCGCCCACAGGCTTGAGCTTGGTGATCTTCTGACCCATCGTCTTCACGATACGCCAGCCGCCAAACATCGTACCCAGGCCAATGGCCACATAGCAGCTGACGATGGTCCAGGTGGGCGGAGATGTATCTGCCGTGGTCGCATAGCCGGTGGCAATCAGCAGCAGCCAGATGATGCCGATGGTCTTTTGCGCATCATTGCCGCCGTGGCCCAGGCTGTAGGCACCTGCAGAAACCAGTTGCAAGCGGCGGAACCACTTGTCCACCTTGTTGGGGCGGGTTCGCCGGAAAACCCAGGCCACCCCCACCATCATGAGTGAGCCCAGCAGGAAGCCCAGCAGGGGAGACACGAAGATGAACGCCACCGTCTTCAAAATACCGGTGGACACCAAAGCACCCGCACCGGCCTTGGCAATCACCGCACCCACGATGCCGCCGATGAGGGCGTGCGAAGAGCTGCTGGGAATGCCGTAGTACCAGGTGATGACGTTCCAGGTGATGGCACCTACGAGGGCGCCAAACACCACGTGCGTATCCACCACGCCCGGCTGCACGATGCCCTTGCCCACCGTGGCAGCCACGCTGAGGTGAAAGACAAAAATCGCCACAAAGTTGAAAAATGCCGCAAAAAGCACCGCCTGGGCGGGCTTGAGCACACCGGTGGAGACCACCGTGGCAATCGAGTTGGCCGCATCGTGGAACCCGTTCATGAAGTCGAACAGGAGCGCCAACGCGACGAGCAGAACCACAACCCACAGGGCTGTCTGTACGGTTTCCATGTCAGTCAGTCCGGTGGATCAGGAGTTTTCGAGGACGATGCCCTCGATGCAGTTGGCCACGTCTTCACACTTGTCGGTGATGGTTTCCAGCAGCTCGTAAATGGCCTTGAGCTTGATGACTTCACGCACATCGGGCTCTTCGCGGAACAGCTTGCTCATCGCGCTACGCATCACGCGGTCGGCATCCGATTCCAGGCGGTCGATTTCTTCGCAGGTCTTGAGCGCGGCCTCGGCCACGGCGGGGTCGGCAATCTTGTCGAGCAGCTTGACGGCATCGCGCAGGCGCTCGCAGCACTTGAGGCTCAGGTCCGTGAGGCGGGTGATTTCTTCGGTCATGTGGCGCACGTCGTACAGCGCCATGGTCTCGGCCGAATCCTGGATCAGGTCAGCCACATCGTCCATGGTGTTGATGAGCGCGTGGATCTGCTCCCGGTCGATGGGCGTGATGAAGGTCTTGTGGATGGCCTTGTTCACATCGTGCGTGACACGGTCGGCAGCGCGTTCGGCGTTGTCCACGTCCTGGTTGTATTTGTCCCGCAGGTGCGGATCACCGTAGTTGGCCACCAGTTGCGAAAAAGCACGCGCGGCTTCGACGATGCGCTCCGCATGCTGGTTGAACATTTCGAAAAAATTGCCTTCGCGTGGCAACAGCTTGGCAAACAGCATGCGGGCTCCTGGTGGGAATTTAAAGATACAAAAGAACGAACGCCACAGGGTATCGTGACGGTTTTGTGACATCTCGAGTTTAACCGTGCGCGTTTGTCCGCTCTCGGGGGCGACCACTCACTTAGAGCCTGGTCAACACCCAGGCAGGTGCACGAAGCCCCGTCAGCAAGGGCCCGAACCCCGATGCAAGCCTGCGGACGCGAGAGGTGAACAGCCCTGCCCGGCCGCGCACAACCCACCCGGCGCAAGCCCGCCCGCTCAAGCGCTGCGGAAGATGAAATACACGGCGCCCACCAGGCACAGCCCTGCCCACAGGTAGTCCAGCTTGAGCGGCTGGTCCATATAAAACACTGCAAACGGCACAAACACGCTCAACGTGATCACTTCCTGCATGATCTTGAGCTGCCCCACGTTGAACTGCGTGTGGCCGATGCGGTTGGCCGGCACCTGCAAGAGGTATTCAAACAGCGCAATACCCCAGCTGACCAGCGCCGCCACATACCAGGGCGAAGACGCCAGGTTCTTGAGGTGCCCGTACCAGGCGAACGTCATGAACACGTTGCTGGCCATCAGCAGCAACACGGTTTGCAAAGAAATGGGCAAGGACTGGAGCGTTTGCATAAGGTGGCCAGGGGCAAGCGTGGATGCGATTGATTTTAGTAAAAATGGCCTCTAGCGCTTATGCAACAAGCGCTTACAGCTATATAAAAAGTAGCATTCAGCGCTGGCTGAGCTTTGCCATAGAAGAACACGCCCCGCCCTGCCGGCGGATAGGACGGCGCTGACAACCGCATCTCCCGGCCTCCCACGTCCGGCAGTCGGAACGCTTCATACAGTGGTGCTTCGCTCGGCGCTGGGATGCATTGCTCGCAATCCGCGCCATCGCCCCCCGCAAAGACCACCAAGGAACCGATCCATGAAGTCCGCATTTCGCCTTCTCCCCGTGGCGCTGGTTGCCACATTCGCCGTGGCTGGAGCCCAGGCCCAGAGCACTACCGCATACCCCAGCCAGTCCGGTGAACGCGCCTCGATGCTGCCCTACACCCATAACGGCTACACCGGCATCAGCGCCGGTCGCTCGAAGTACGATCTTTCCACCGGCCCTGTGGGCATGGCGTATGACAACTCCGACACGGCTTTCAAGATCTACACCGGGGGGTTCTTCCACCCCAACTGGGGCGTAGAGCTGGGTTACCTCAATGCAGGCAAGGCCCGGCGGCTGGGCGGTGATACCGAGGCCCATGGCTTCAACCTGAGCCTGGTGGGCCGTGCACCGCTGAACGAGCAATTCGACCTGTTCGGCAAAGTGGGTACGACCTATGGCCGCACCCGCACCTCCGGCGCCAGCGGCCTGGGCGTGCAGACGGGCAAGGAAGATGGCTTTGGCATGTCGTACGGCGTGGGTGCGCGCTGGGCGTTCACGCCGCAGTGGGCCGCCGTGATCGAGTGGGAAAACCACAAACTCAAGTTCTCTGACGGCAAGCAGGACGTGAAGATGACCACGGTGGGCTTGCAATACCGTTTCTGACCCATCAAGGCTGAGGCGCATCACGGGCGACTCAGGCAAGAAAAAAGGGACGCGGTGCAAACCACCGCGTCCCTTTTTTGTGCCCGTTGAAACGGCTTATTCGCCCAGGTAGGCTGCGCGCACCTTGGGGTCGCTCAGCAGTTGCTGGCCGGGGCCGGTCATGGTGATCAGGCCCGATTCCATCACGTAGCCACGGTCGGCAATCGCCAGCGCACGGCTGGCGTTTTGCTCCACCAGCACGACGGTCACGCCCAGGGCGTACACATCGCGCACCACTTCAAAGATCTTGTCGACCATGATGGGCGACAGGCCCATGGAGGGCTCGTCCAGCAGCAGCACCTTGGGCTGGCTCATCAGCGCGCGGCCCATGGCCAGCATTTGCTGTTCACCGCCCGACATGGTGCCGGCCAGCTGGTCCTTGCGTTCGCGCAGGCGCGGGAAGATGGTGAACATCTTTTCGATGTCAGCCAGGATGCCCGCCTTGTCCTTGCGGATGTAGGCGCCCATCTGCAGGTTCTCGGTGATGGTCATGCGGGCGAACACGCCGCGGCCTTCCGGCACCATGACCAGGCCCTTTTTCACCAGATCCCAGGCGCCTTTGCCTTTGATGCTCTCGCCCAGGTATTCGATGTCGCCATCGTTGATGGGCAGTGTGCCGGTGATGGCCTTCATGGTGGTGGTCTTGCCCGCACCGTTGGACCCGATCAGCGACACCAGCTCGCCTTCGCGCACTTCAAAGTCCACGCCCTTGACGGCCTGGATACCGCCGTAGGCCACCTTCAGGCCCTTGACCTGCAGCAGTACCTTGTTGGATTTCTCGGCCATTCTCAATGTCCTCCGGTGCCCAGATAGGCCTCAATCACTTTTTCATTCTTCTGCACGGTGGCAGGGGTGCCTTCGGCAATCTGCTTGCCGTAGTCCAGCACCGTCACGCGGTCGCACAGGCCCATCACCAGCTTCACATCGTGCTCGATGAGCAAGATGGTGCGGTTGTCGTTGCGAATGCGGTCGATCAGCTCGCGCAGCTGCACCTTCTCGGTGGCGTTCATGCCGGCGGCGGGCTCGTCCAGCGCAATGAGTTGCGGGTCGGTTGCCAGTGCGCGGGCGATTTCCAGGCGGCGCTGGTCGCCATAGCTCAGGGTGCGGGCCTTGTAGTCGGCAAACCTGCCAATGCCCACGTAGTCCAGCAACTCTTGTGCACGCTTGGCAATCGCAGCCTCTTCTTCCTTGAAGCTCTTGGTGCGCAGCACGGCGCCCAGCAGGCCCGACTTGGTGCGAATGTGGCGGCCGACCATCACGTTCTCAAGCGCCGTCATTTCGGCAAACAGGCGAATGTTCTGGAAGGTGCGGGCAATGCCCGCCTTGGCCACTTCGTGCACCGCGGTGGGCTCATAGGGCTTGCCTGCCAGCTCAAAAGTGCCGCTGTCAGGGGTATACAAACCGGTGATCACGTTGAAAAACGTGGTCTTGCCAGCGCCGTTGGGGCCGATCAGGCCATAGACCTGACCGCGTTGAATGGTGATGCCAACATCAGAGAGGGCTTGCAGGCCGCCGAAGCGCTTGGAGATACCTGCAACCTTGAGCACCACATCGTTGGTTTTTTCTGCCATGTTCTAACTTTCTGCGATGGGTTCAAGTCTTTTGGGTCAGGCTCTTGCCGTGCTCTGGCGCAGGCCACAGGCCACGGGGACGCAGCAGCATGATGACGATCATGGCCAGAGCGATCAGCAGCTGGCGCAGGATGGCGGAGTCCAGACGACCGTCGGTCATGGCCTGCAGCGGGCCGGCCACGTAACGCAGCACTTCAGGCAGCGCGGCCAGCAAAACGGCACCCAGAATCACGCCGGGGATGTGGCCAATACCGCCGAGCACCACCATCGCGATGATCATCACGGACTCCATCAGGCTGAACGACTCAGGCGAGACGAAGCCCTGGAAGGCACCGAACATGGCACCCGACACGCCACCGAACGAGGCGCCCATGCCGAAAGCCAGCAACTTCATGTTGCGGGTGTTGATGCCCATGGCCTTGGCGGCGATTTCGTCTTCGCGGATGGCCATCCAGGCGCGGCCGATGCGCGAGTCCTGCAGGCGGTAGCAGATCACCACGGTGAAGATCACCAGGATGAGGAACAGGTAGTAGTACAGCGTGACGGAGTTGATGTCATAGCCGAACAGTTCCAGGCGCTTGCCCAGGTCCAGACCGAAGATCTTGACCGAGTCGATCTGGCCGATGCCCTTGGGGCCGTTGGTCAGGTTGACGGGGTGGTCCAGGTTGTTCAGGAAAATGCGGATGATTTCGCCAAAGCCCAGGGTCACGATGGCCAGGTAGTCACCGCGCAGCTTGAGGGTTGGTGCGCCCAGCAAAGCCCCACAAAAGGCCGCCAACACCGCCGCCAGCGGGATCACCAGCCACAGCGAGGTGTGCAGGCCGTTCGGGAACATGGCGGCAAAGGCCGCAAAGTTGTCAGCCAGGTGCGGCGAAGCCATCAGGCCAAACAGGTAGGCGCCCACGGCGTAGAACGCCACGTAGCCCAGGTCGAGCAGGCCAGCGTAGCCCACCACGATGTTCAGGCCCAGGGCCAGCATCACGTACAGCAAGGCCAGGTCGGCGATGCGCACCCAGGCGTTGCCAAAGTACTGCAGGACCAGCGGGAGGATCAGGAGCGCAATGCCGCCCAGGACCCAGTTGATTTTGGTGTTCTTCATGGTGTGAGGCTCCTCAGGCGCGATCGGCCACACGCTCACCCAGCAGGCCCGAGGGGCGCAGCGTCAGGATGATGATGAGCACGATGAACGCAAAGATGTCGGTGTAGTGGCTGCCCAGCAAACCGCCCGTGAGCGTGCCGATGTAGCCCGAGCCGATGGCTTCGATGAGGCCCAGCAAGATGCCGCCCACCACCGCGCCCGCCAGGTTGCCGATGCCGCCAAACACGGCTGCCGTGAAGGCCTTGAGACCGGGCAGGAAGCCCATGGTGTGCTGCGCCGTGCCGTAGTTGGAGGCGTACATCATGCCGGCGATGGCGGCCAGGATGGCGCCGATGATGAAGGTGGCAGAGATCACCATGTCGGGCTTGACGCCCATGAGCGAGGCCACGCGGGGGTTTTCCGCCGTGGCGCGCATGGCGCGGCCCAGGTTGGTGTGGTTCACCAGATAGACCAGCGAAGCCAGTGCGATGGCCGTCACACCCAGAATCAGGATCTGCGTGGGGGTGATGAAGGCGCCGCCCACCTGAAAAGGCGTGCTGGGCAACATCGTGGGATAGGGCTTGTAGTTGGGCTTCCAGATGATCATGGCCAGCGTCTGCAGCAAGATCGACATGCCGATGGCGGTGATCAGGGGAGCCAGGCGCGGGCTGTTGCGCAGGGGCCGGTATGCCACTTTTTCAATGACAAAGTTCAGGCTGGCGGCCACGATACAGGCGATGAGCGTGGCCAGAAGCAGGATGACCCAGCCTGGCGCGCCGGGCATGGCCCCTTGCATCAAGCCAATACAGCTCCAGCTTGTGAGTGCACCGATCATGAGCACTTCGCCGTGGGCGAAATTGATCAGTTGAATAATGCCGTACACCATCGTGTAGCCCAAGGCTATCAAGGCGTACATGCTGCCCAATACCAGACCGTTGATGATCTGCTGCAGCAAAATGTCCATAAGAAAAGTCCTTCGTTTGTGACGTGCCCATCGTGCAGACACCGGAATCGGTGCAGCCTTTTGGGCCCGACTGCCATCTAGCAAAAAACCCGCCAGAAATGCAGCTGTGCGGGTTTGTGGTCGCGATTGTAGCGAGTACTCGTTTCGGCTCCACGCCAGCAGTGGCGGGGTTTTCCCGCAGATTTGCGCTTCATCAGCCGCAAAAGCAATCCATAAGGAATTTTGATGCACCACCCACAACCGATGTGCGAACTTATTACCCAGCCCATGCACGATCGGCATAAGGGGCCACGCAGGCCCCAGAAAAGGGGTTATTCAGCGCTAGGCGGGTGCGAAAGGTCTGCGGCGGCGTTGCGCTCGCGCAGGTCGCGCAGCTTCTGGGCGATCTTGATTTCCAGACCACGCTCCACCGGCTCGTAAAAGCCGGGGTCGGCCATGCCGTCGGGCAGATAGCGCTCGCCCGCCGCAAAACCGCCCTCCTCGTCGTGCGCGTAGCGGTAGCCCTTGCCGTAGTCGAGCTGCTTCATCAACTGCGTGGGGGCGTTGCGCAAATGCATGGGCACAGGGCGGGTGCCGTCCTGCTTCACCCAGGCCTTGGCCGCGTTGTAGGCCTTGTAAACCGCGTTGGACTTGGGGGCCACGGCCAGGTACACCACACATTCGGCCAGGGCCAGTTCACCCTCGGGCGAGCCCAGGCGCTCGTACACCTCGGCGGCATCCAGCGCCAGCCGCAAGGCGCGCGGGTCGGCCAGCCCAATGTCTTCACTGGCCATGCGCACCAGACGGCGAGCCATGTAGCGCGGGTCTGCACCACCATCGAGCATGCGCACCAGCCAGTACAGCGCCGCGTCAGGGTCAGAGCCGCGCACCGACTTGTGCAGCGCGCTGATGGTGTCGTAGAACTGCTCACCACCCTTGTCGTAGCGGCGCATGCGCTCGCCCAGCACTTTCAGCAGCCAGGCATCGGTGATCTCTTGCAGCTTTTCCTGGGTGGCCGCCATGGCCAGGGTTTCGAGCGTGTTGAGCAGCTTGCGGGCGTCGCCATCGGCATAAGCCACCAGGCGATCGATTGCTATGCTTTCCATAGCTGGTACCGCTTGATGGGATTGCGCCAGGGCCACAATTTGCTTCAAATCGTCGGCGGACAACGGTTGCAGCACGTACACGGCCGCACGCGACAGCAGGGCCGAGTTCACCTCGAACGAGGGGTTCTCGGTGGTGGCCCCAATGAAGGTGAACAGCCCGCTTTCGACGTGCGGTAAAAACGCGTCTTGCTGGCTCTTGTTGAAGCGGTGCACCTCGTCCACAAACACCAGGGTGCGCTGCTGCATGAGTCCATCGCGCGCCGCCTGGGCGCGTTCCACCGCATCGCGGATGTCTTTTACACCGCCAAGCACCGCGCTGATGCTGATGAACTGCGCATCAAACGCGTCGGCCATCAGCCGGGCAATGGTGGTTTTGCCGACACCCGGCGGGCCCCACAGGATGCAGCTGTGCGGGCGGCCCGACTCGAACGCCAGCCGCAGCGGCATGCCCGGCCCCAGCACATGCTGCTGACCCACCACCTCGGCCAGCGTGCGCGGGCGCAGGACTTCGGCCAGGGGCTGGTGCAAGCCCAAGGGGGAAGCGACGGGGTCAGCGGGTTTTCGGGTCATAAAGTGAAGTGCGCACGGGCCGGGGCTGCTATTGCACCACAGGCCATGCGCACCTGAAGCAAAAACATCGGTTTGCGCTTTATCTGCAAGCGCAGGCAGCTATCGAAATCATAGCACTCACCATTCCATTCATCTGGCCTATGACCAGGGCTGTCAGTCCACCGGCTTTATTGCTTGACGATGTCTGCACCGGCCGGTGGCTTGAACTGGAAGGTGCTGGCGGGCAGCGCCGGGTTGACCTGCATGCCCTTGAAACGAATCGCCGAGCGCTGGCCGAAGCTGTCCACAATGTCCAGCGCCGCCAGTTGTTCGCCCGCAAACCCCACGCGCACGCTTTGCAACTGGCCATCCTTGGCCTTGGGGGTGGCCTGCACCCACTGCAATCCATCCTGGTCAGGCGCGGCGGCCAGTGTGAAATCAGCCCGCAGGGCCGACAGGTCTGCCGCCGAGGCAATCAGCGACGCAGGCGTGGAGCCCAATGCCTGCGCCTGCGAGCGCTGGGTGACCTGGTTCAGATCCACATCCAGCAGCCACAGGGTTTGCCCGTCGGCCACGATGGTTTGCTCAAACGGCTTTTGGTAGATGAACTTGAAGCGCCCTGGGCGCTGGAATTCAAAGGTGCCGCTGGATGTCTTGCTGCGTGCGGCCTGCCCGTCTTTGGGCGGGGAAGTCACCACCTGCGTGAAATCGGCCCGCCCGGTCTGCGTGCCTTTCATGAAGTTCTCAAGGCTTTTTAGCCCATCAGCGCTTGCCAGGCTTGCGCTGGCAGCTATCAAAATTGCAGTGAAAATCTTTTTCAACAAAAACTCCTTGAACGCGATGCTCGCCCCCCTGACCGGCCCACAGAACCTCAGGTTCGGGGGGCCATGGCCTGCGGGCAGATCAACCTTCGCGCGCAGGCACCAGCACTTCGCGCTGGCCGCTGGCCGTAAGGGCGCTGACCAAGCCGGCTTTTTCCATGTCTTCCAGCAGGCGGGCCGAGCGGTTGTAGCCAATGCGCAGCTTGCGCTGCACATAAGAGATGCTGGCCTTGCGGTCTTTCAGCACCACCTCGACGGCTTGGTCGTACATGGGGTCCTTCTCACCGCTTTCACCCCCCTCTGCCGACAAATCGCCGTCACCCTCTACAGTGCCACCTTCCAGCACCCCTTCGATGTAGTCCGGCTCCCCTTGTTCCTTGAGGTAACTGACGACACGGTGTACTTCCTCGTCTGACACGAAGGCGCCATGCACCCGAATGGGCAGGCCCGTGCCGCTGGCCATGTAGAGCATGTCGCCCATGCCCAGCAGGGCTTCAGCGCCCATCTGGTCAAGAATGGTGCGGCTGTCGATCTTGCTGCTCACCTGGAAGGCGATGCGGGTGGGAATGTTGGCCTTGATCAGGCCAGTGATCACATCCACGCTGGGGCGCTGGGTGGCCAGAATCAGGTGAATGCCAGCCGCACGGGCCTTTTGCGCCAGGCGGGCAATCAGCTCTTCAATCTTCTTGCCCACCACCATCATCAGGTCGGCCAGCTCGTCGATGACCACCACGATGTGCGGCAGGCGCTGCAGCGGCTCGGGCTCTTCGGGCGTGAGGCTGAAGGGGTTGTAGATGAACTCTTCCTTGGCCTTGGCTTCGTCGATCTTGGCGTTGTAGCCCGCCAGGTTGCGCACGCCCAGCTTGGACATGAGCTTGTAGCGGCGCTCCATCTCGGCCACGCACCAATTCAGGCCATGGGCGGCCTGTTTCATGTCCGTCACCACCGGGGCCAGCAGGTGCGGAATGCCTTCGTAGACCGACATTTCCAGCATCTTGGGGTCGATCATCAACAGGCGCACATCGCGCGCCTCGGCCTTGTAGAGCAGCGAGAGGATCATGGCGTTGATCCCCACCGACTTGCCCGAGCCCGTGGTACCGGCCACCAGCACGTGTGGCATCTTGGCGAGATCTGCCACCACCGGGTTGCCCACGATGTCTTTGCCCAGGCCCATGGTGAGCATGCTCTTGGCGTCGTGGTAAATCTGTGAGCCCAGGATTTCGGACAGGCGAATCGACTGGCGCTTGGCGTTGGGCAGCTCCAATGCCATGTAGTTCTTGCCGGGGATGGTCTCCACCACCCGGATGGACACGAGGCTGAGCGAGCGCGCCAGGTCCTTGGCCAGGCCCACGATCTGCGAGCCTTTCACGCCCGTGGCGGGCTCGATTTCATAGCGTGTGATCACCGGGCCGGGCATGGCTGCCACCACGCGCACTTCCACGCCAAAGTCCTTGAGCTTTTTCTCGATGAGGCGGCTGGTCATCTCCAGCGTGTCGGAAGAAACGGTTTCCTGCTTCTGTTGCGGCCCGTCCAGCAGGTCCACCATGGGCAGCTTGCTGTCAGGCATGTCGGTGAACAAGGGCTTTTGCCGCTCTTTCACCACCCGGGCGCTTTGGGGGGCATCCACCAGCACGGGCTCGATGATCTGCACGGGCTCGGGGTGGTGCTCTTCGCTCTCGGTGCGCTCTTCGCGCACCACCACCGCACGTTCGCGCGCGGCCTTGCGGCCCACGGCCACGTCTTTGGCCACCTCGCGCTGCGCCAGGCGCGACTGCACCAGCGCATCAATGCGCCCACCCAGCCACTCGGCCACATGCCCCCACGAAAAGCGAAACACCATGGAAGCGCCCACCACCAGCAGCACGATGCTCACCAGGCCCGAGCCGGTGAAGCCCAGCCACTTCATGGCACTCAAGCCCACCGTGTAGCCCAGCACCCCGCCACCGTGGCCGCCCGGCAGGTACGACTCGAACCGGTACAGGCGCGACCATTCCAGTGCGGCACTGGCGCAGACGAGCAAAATCAGCCCCACCCAGAACACCAGACGGCGCATGGCGGGCGATGGAGCGCCTTCGGGCACTTCACCACCGCGCATCCACCGCGCCAACGACGCAAACCAGGCGCACACGGCTGCGGCCACGCACCACCACACCGAAAAGCCCAGCGCAAAGTAGCTGCCATCGGCCAGCCACGCCCCCAGGCGCCCCGCCCAGTTGGCCACCATGCGCGACGAGCCCACGCCCGAGGAGGACCAGGACGGGTCTTGAGCCGAATAGCTGACCAAGGCCAGCAACCAGAAAATCAGGGCCAGCAGCCCCACCAGCAAACTGACCTCATGACCGAACCGGGCCGCGCCGGTGCGGGGGGGCGACTTGGCCGCCGCAGAAGCATTCAAGGTATTGAGGGAATAAGTCATAACGTGCCGGGCAAGCTTACCCCATGGGCAAGGGCAGACCGCGCCCGCAGCGGTGCGGACATGGCCTTCAATTCAGGGAGTTCAGGCGCTCTTTGAGCAGGGTCACGCCACTGGGCAGGGTCTGGATAAAGGCACGCTCTTCCAGGTCTTTCATCACGCGGCTGACCATCTCGCGCGAGGCACCCACCATCTTGGCCAGGTCCTGGCGCGAGATTTTCTCGCGAATGATCCACTGGCCCTGAGCATCCTGCACCGCAAACTCCAACAGGGCATGGGCCACGCGGCCATACACATCCAGTAACGCCAGTGACTCAATTTTGCGGTCGGCATGGCGCAGGCGCTTGACCAGACCGCGCATCACCACCAGCGACATGGAGGCGTTTTCCGCGAGGCAGCGGGCAAAGTCCGCCCGGCCGAGCAGCAGCACATCGGTCTGCACCTCGGCCCGCACCGTGGCCGAATGCGGCTCGTTGTCGATGATGCTCATCTCGCCGATGTAGTCGCCTGGCCCCAGAGTGGCCAGAATCACCTCGCGGCCCCGGCTGTCGGCCGATACCACGCGCGCCCTGCCCGTGAGCAAAATGGCCAGGGCGTTGGACTTTTGCCCCTGCTCCACCAGCACCTCACCGCGCTTATAGCGTTGCTTGGTCACCGCCCCGCTGATCACCTCCGCCTGCGTCACCGTGAGCAGCGAGAACAATGGCACCCTGCGCAGCAGGTCCAGGTTGGACAACATGGTTGACATGGAAAAGACTTCTCCTCAACAGCATAACGAACCCATCCCGACCACCCCGGTTTTGATGGGTTCTTACAATCACCACGATTGAAAACGGCCTGTTCCTGTGTGCCGCCCCTCGGCGGATACTTGGTGGGCTCTCTTTTTATTTTCCAACAGCGCCCAGCCTCCCTGGCAGGCGCGCACAACACAGGCTTGTACCATGTCCATCACCCAACACGCGAAAGTTCTGATCCTCGGCTCTGGCCCTGCCGGCTACACCGCCGCCGTTTACGCTGCGCGTGCCAACCTGAACCCCGTGCTGATCACCGGCATGGCGCAGGGCGGGCAGCTGATGACCACCACCGAAGTGGACAACTGGCCCGCTGACGTGCACGGCGTGCAAGGCCCGGACCTGATGCAGCGCTTTCTGGAGCACGCCGAGCGCTTCAAGACCCAGATCATCTTCGACCACATCAACAAGGTCGATTTCAGCAAGCGCCCCTTCACCCTCACAGGCGACAGCGGTACCTACACCTGCGACTCCCTGATCATCGCCACCGGCGCATCGGCCAAGTACCTGGGCCTGCCCTCGGAAGAAGCGTTCATGGGCCGCGGCGTGTCTGGCTGCGCCACCTGCGATGGTTTCTTCTACCGCGACCAGGACGTGTGCGTGGTGGGTGGCGGCAACACTGCCGTGGAAGAGGCGCTCTACCTCTCGAACATCGCCCGCAAGGTCACGCTGGTGCACCGCCGCGACAAGTTCAAGGCCGAGCCCATTCTGGTGGACAAGCTGAACGAAAAAGTGGCTGCCGGCAAGATCGAGCTGAAGGTGTTCCACACCCTGGATGAAGTGCTGGGCGACGACACCGGCGTGACGGGCATTCGCATCAAGAGCACGCAAGACGGCAGCACCCAGGACATCGAGCTCAAGGGCTGCTTCATCGCGATTGGCCATGCGCCCAACACTGAAATCTTCCAGGGCCAGCTGGAGATGGACAACGGCTACATCGTCACGCAGGGCGGGCTCAAGGGCTTTGCCACCCAGACCAGCGTGCCCGGTGTGTTTGCCGCAGGCGACGTGCAAGACCACGTGTACCGCCAAGCCATCACCAGCGCGGGCACGGGCTGCATGGCCGCACTCGATGCGCAGCGCTTCCTCGAACAAGAGGCTTGATCGAAAAGTAGGCCGCAGGCTATAATCTGCGGCTTTGCTGATTCCTGCCCGCCGTCCTGGCGGAACTTCAGGTTCAACAATCGGGTTACCGCCACCCTTTCTGGCGAGGTGAGACCGCTAGCGAGCCCTGCGCACTTTGCCGGGGCGCCCGCAAATGGTCGTTATAAAAGTATCGGAGTGTCCTGATGGCACGCGTCTGCGACGTAACGGGCAAGAAGCCCATGACTGGGAACAACGTTTCCCACGCCAACAACAAAACCAAGCGCCGGTTCCTGCCGAACCTGCAATACCGCCGTTTCTGGGTTGAGAGCGAAAACCGCTGGGTGCGCCTGCGTGTTTCGAGCGCTGCCCTGCGTTTGATCGACAAGAACGGTATCGACTCGGTGCTCGCAGACCTGCGTGCCCGTGGCCAGGCTTAAGGAGTAGCACCATGGCAAGCAAAGGCGGACGCGACAAGATCAAGCTGGAATCCACTGCGGGTACCGGCCACTTCTACACCACGACCAAGAACAAGAAGACCATGCCCGAGAAGATGCTGATCATGAAATTTGATCCAAAAGCTCGCAAGCATGTGGAATACAAGGAAATGAAGCTGAAGTAATTCAGCCTTCATCCCGAAAAAACCGCCCGGCAGCAATGCCCGGCGGTTTTTTTATGTCTGTGCTATCTGCATCTGAATTGCTGGCGGTCAAAGAGGGCGATGGCCTCAAAGCAAAGCGTCAGGAAATCTTCTGCGTGCCGGGCTGCCATGCCAAAACAGCAGCCCACGCAGCTCACCGCAGCAGTCTGGGACACCCGTAGAGGCCCCCCAGGGCAACCGAGCCTTTACAGAGCCCCCGCTAGATCAGGCCTGCACGGAGCGCAAGCGCAAAGAGAACTCGCGCAGCGCGGCGATACCGCTTTCTTCAGCGCGGCGGCACCAGGCCTGCAAATCTGCAGTGAGCTGCTCGCGCGAGTGCGAGGTGTTGAGCCACAACTGGCGCAGTTCTTCGCGCATGGTGACCATGGTGTCCAGCGCAGGGTACGCGGCACGCACCTGGGCCAGTTGGGGCAAGGCCTGCGCAGGCACTTTCTCGGTGTCGCGGTGCAGCCAGCGCTTGGCGGCCTTGAGCACGGACACATCGCCATGGCGCGCCTTCAAGGCAGCCATTTCATCCTTGCACGCCTGGCGCACACCCCGGGCGTAGCCCGCCATCACCTCATAGCGGTTGGCGATCAAGGCTTCCAGCGTTTTCTCATCGGCCACAGGCTTGGGGGCACCCAACTGCAGCTTGGGAGGTACCTTCTTCACCGTGGCCCAGCCCACTTTTTGCATCAGGCTGATGTACAGCCAGCCAATGTCGAATTCAAACGGCTTGACCGAGAACTTGGCGGCCGTGGGGTAGGTGTGGTGGTTGTTATGCAGCTCCTCCCCGCCAATCAGGATGCCCCAGGGCGAGAGGTTGGTGCTGGCATCTTGCGCCTCGAAGTTGCGGTAGCCCCAGTAGTGGCCCACACCATTGACCACCCCGGCTGCCCAGAACGGAATCCAGGCCATCTGCACTGCCCACACGGCAGCGCCTGCAGCGCCGAACAAGGCCAGATTCAAAATCAGCATCAGGCCCACACCCTGCCAGCCAAAGCGGCTGTACACGTTGCGCTCCACCCAGTCATTGGGGGTGCCATGGCCAAATTTCTGGAGGGTTTCGGGGTTTTTGGCCTCAGCACGGTACAGCTCGGCGCCGCGCCACATCACGGTATCCAGCCCACGGGTCTGCGGGCTGTGTGGGTCGTCCGGCGTTTCGCACTTGGCGTGGTGCTTGCGGTGAATGGCCACCCATTCCTTGGTCTGCATGCCCGTGCCCACCCACAGCCAGAAACGGAAGAAATGCGAGGGGATGGCGTGCAACTCCAGCGCCCGGTGGGCCTGCGCTCGGTGCAGGAAGATGGTGACTGCCGCGATGGTGATGTGCGTCGTGACCAGCGTGTACAGCACGATCTGCCACCAGGTCAGGTTCCACAGGCCATGGCCCAGCCAATCAATGATGGCGTCAAGCACCGCCCAATCAGGTAACAACATATTCACACTGCCTCTTCCACACACACAACAGCCCACGCAGGGCACTCGACACAAATTCTAGGGCGGCATTCCATTCTTGGGGGTCGGGGTTCCCCGCGAATGGACGCCGCCGGGGCAAGACAGTTGCCCGAGGATCAACCCTTGCGCGTCCACACGGCGGCGAAGAAGCCGTCCGTCTGGTGGCGGTGGGGCCACATGCGCAAATAGGCTGTGCCAGTCTCGCCACCGCTGCACAGGCTGGCGGCCTGCTCCACTTTCAGCTGGCCCAGAACTTCACCCGCATCCAGCGGCAAGAAATCCGGGTGGGCTGCGGTAAATGCTTCGGCAATGGCCTCGTTTTCCTGCGGCAAGATGCTGCAGGTGGCATAGACCAGACGCCCGCCCGGTTTGAGCAAGCGGGCGGCGCTGTCCAGAATGGCGGCCTGTTTGACCACCAGCTCTTGCACCGCCTTGGCAGACTGGCGCCATTTGAGGTCAGGATTGCGGCGCAGCGTGCCCAGGCCTGAGCAAGGGGCGTCCACCAGCACACGGTCGATCTTGCCGGCCAGGCGCTTGATGCGCTCGTCGCGCTCGTGGGCAATGGCGGCGGGGTGGATGTTCGACAGGCCACTGCGGGCCATGCGGGGCTTGAGGGCATCGAGCCGGTGGGCCGACACATCAAACGCGTAAAGGCGGCCCGTGCTGCGCATGGTGGCGCCAATCGCCAGGGTCTTGCCACCGGCACCGGCACAAAAGTCCACCACCATTTCGCCGCGCTTGGCGTCCAGCAGCAATGCCAGCAGTTGCGAGCCTTCGTCCTGCACCTCGATGGCGCCACGGGTGAAGGCGTCGAGCTTGGTCAGTGCGGGCTTGCCCTCAATGCGCAGACCCCACGGGGAATATGGCGTTGCTACGGATTTGATAGCTGCCTGCGCAAGCTCCTTCTGCACATCAGCCCGTTTTTCCTTCAAAACGTTGACGCGCAGGTCCAGCGGCGCGTTCTGCGCCATGCTTTCAGCCAGCGGCCAGAACTCATCGCCCAGCTGGTCCTTGAGGGGCTGTACCAGCCACTCGGGCAGGTTGTGGCGGTGGCGCTCCATCAGGTCGGCGGGGTTGATGGCGTCGCACTGGTCGAGCCAGTTCTTTTCCTGCTCGGTCAGCGCGCTCTTCAAAAAGTCACGCGGGCCATGAAAGCCCAGGATGGCCAGGCGCCGCTCCTTGGGGCCAGAACCCGATGGCGCGAGGTGGTCGAACAAGAGCTTTTTACGCAGCACGGTGTACACCGTTTCTGCCAGGGTGGCGCGCTCGCGCGGGCCCAGGCCGCGGTTGTCGCGAAAAAAGCGGGACACCACGGCGTCGGCCGGGTGTTCAAACGTGAGGGTCAGCCGCACCAGCTCGGCACAGGCGTCAAGAAGAACTTTGGGATGCATCCCCCGATTGTCCCACTATGACCCCAGGCCGACCTGAGCCAGGCCCACCCTACCCCGCCAGAGCCCCTGGCCTTTGCCAAAAGCGAGGCCCTTCAGCGCGAAAACACCGGCTCGAACGCCGAGCGTCGAATCTCCTGCAGCGTGGGCGATTCACCCGCCCACAGCGCCAGCACCGGGCCGGGCAGCCCGAGCGTGCGCTCCAGCGAGCGGCACAGCTCATAACGGTCTTCATCGTCCATGCCGGGCAGCTCCACAAACAACAGATAGGCACGGCGCTGAGGGTGCTCGCGCAGGTTCTTGCGCACCAGCCAGGCCCGCGCAATGGGGGTGCAGCGGGCCAGCTCGGCCTGAAACTCCCCCAGCTCGAACTCGCTCAGATCGTGGCGTGCGATGTGGCTGAAGTAGGCCGGGTGGCTCAACTCTTCCCAGGCGCGCTCCTCCGATTCCTGGGCGCGCTCCAGCCGCTTGCGCCATTGCTTGAAGGCGGCTGCGTCGTGGTCATAGCCCATCCGGGGGGTTTCCAGCTCGGCCAGCGCCGTGCGGGCGGCCCACCAGCGGTCGTTGCTGCCCACGTCCCACAAACGGTGCAGGCAGGCCAGCTTGGCTTCGCGGTCCCCCTCAGGCAGTGCCTGCACCAGGCCGCGCAGGGCACCCGGGTGTTCGGCGCTGCGCTCCAGCGCCAGTTCGTACAGCGGGCGCACGTCGGCGCGTGGATCCAGGTGTTTGCGCAATCGGGCAAGCTCCACCAAGTCGGCAGCGCTGGCCTGGGCCATGCCAGCCTGCAGGGCCTCGGCACGGGCACGCACGCGCTGCAGCCAGGCGTGGTGCAGCTTCCATTCGGTGGCGTTGTCGGCACACCATTGCCGGTCAAAGCGGGCGATCCAGGCTTTGTATTCAGGCCCCAGCAGGCCCAGGGCGCTGCCACGCGACCATTCCGGCAGCGTGCCAGCGGCGTCCAGCGCTTCCAGCCGGTCTCGCAAACCGGGGTGGGTGTCGTCCAGGTTGCTGATGCGTTTGAGCGACTGGCGCAAGGCATCGTTGGCAAATGCGGCTTCGGGAGCGCGGGCCAGCAGGCGCCGCAAACCACGGAAAGGCCCCACGGGCAACGCCTGGCTGGCCGCCATGCACCAATGGTCACGCCAGAACTCGGTTTGCAGCCAGCGCCCGCGGATCTCCACCTCGATCAATGCCGCAGCCATGACTTCGCGGCCCGCGAGGCGACCGGCAATGTGGTCGGCCTCGTATTCATCCTGCCGCGCCATCGCAAAGGTTTTGGCGGCAAAGCGTGGAAAGTACCAGCGCAGAAACGCCTGCGTGGCAACCCCAGCCACGCCGGTATCGTCACCCAGGTTCTTGTTCAACTGCATCCAGGACCAGCGGGTGCGGTAGATCCAGGCGCCAAAGCGGCCATGGTCGCCGCGCAGGTGGCCGTATTCATGAGCCAGCACCGACAAAAATCGACCACGGTCCAGCGCCATCAGCAGTGGCAGGCCAATCACAAGGTAATTGGTGCCACCACCGAACAGGCCATAGCGCGGAATCTGCTGGATGCTGGCGTTGAACTCATCGCTGAGCAGCACATGGTGAATCGCCGGGCCTTTCACCTTGCGGCGGATGCGCTCCAGCGCCTGGAACAGTTCCGGGGCGTCTTCGGCGGTGATCTCTTCGCCCTCAGGCGGCGCAATGCGCACCCACAACGCCCGCAGGCTGACCCATAGCAGGCTACCCGCTGCCAGCAGCAGCAACACCAAGCCGAAACGAAAACGCCCTTGCAGCAACTGCGGCAACGCCCAGGCCACCAACGCCAGTGCGACGACGGCGCAGCCCACCACCCAGGCGTAGCCCAGGGCGGCAAAAGCGGCTACGCTGCGCCGGTACGCACTGCTGTTTTCGGCGCTGTCTTGCTCGCTGGTGCGCACCAGATGCACAAAATCTGCCCATTCCATGGCCTAACCCCTCCCTTTTTTTATTTTTTTAGCGGTACCGCCGTGGTCGGCGGCCGCAGCACAACCTTCCATCCTAACCATGAACGAAACCCTTCCTCCCTTGCCCCCCACACCCCCGGGCTTGTACCGGCACTACAAAGGCAACCTGTACGAGGTGGTGGGCACCGCCCGGCACAGCGAAACGCTGGAGCCCATGACCGTGTACCGCGCCCTGTACGGTGAACACGGCTTGTGGGTGCGCCCGGCCGCCATGTTTGCCGAGCAGGTCACCATCGACGGGGTGCTGCGCCCGCGCTTCGAAAAGTACGCAGATGCCATCCCCGCCAGCCCAGCCACCACTTGATTTGCTATATTTTTAATAGCTAGTAGCGCTTTCTGGTAAAGCGCCAGAGCCCATTTTTCTTCAAAGCACACGATCCGCAGTACAAAGGCTGCCTACCGGGACGGCTTGGCACGTCCTACAACCCCGCAGCACCCTTCACGCTAATTTGAAACCGTCCGCTTGGCCAAGCTGCCGGGCCGGGGTGACCCTGCTGCCCCGCCCCACACCGCAGCGGTCAGGCTTGTTTCATTCCCCACGCTGGAGGTCACCATGGCTTATTTGCTTCAAGGGTTGTTTGGAGAACGTTCCCTCACCAAGGTCGCCGGCCTGTATCCAAAAAAAGGGCAGGCTGAATCATCAATGGCCGCTGTGATGCGGCTAGGCGGCATCCAAGCGGGCCAGCTGCGGCTGCTAGGCCCGCACGATGCGAGGGCACCGCACCGTGAAATTTTTTCGTACGCGATGGAACCTGAACCCCAGGGCATTGCCCGCACGTTTTATCAAACGCACGTGGTAGGCGGCATGGCGGGGGCTGCTGCGGGGCTGGCCCTGTATGTGTGGTTCGCGCGCGCAGGGCACCCCATAATCGCCAGCAGCCCGCTGCTGGCCTTGATCGCACTGGCGGGCTTTGGCACCACGTTTGGGTTGCTGGCAGGCGGGCTGCTGTCGATGCGACCGGACCACATTCGCCTCATCACCCGCGTGCGGTCTGCGCTGCGCCACAACCACTGGGCGGTGGTGGCCCACCCCACCACGCCAGAGCAAGCGGCCCAGGTCAAGGCCGTGCTGCATGGCAGCGCCGCAGAGGTGGTGTCCACCCTGTAGCGCCTCGCGTGGGCGGCAACGCTTCAGAGCAAGGTGGGGCTACAGCGCCCGGACCAGGTTTCGCACTGCGCGGGGGTAAATGATGTGCTCCTGCGTCAGCACGCGCGCCGCCAGGGTTTGCGCCGTGTCGCCCGGCAATACCGGAACCACGGCCTGGTCCAGGATGGGGCCCACGTCCAGCTCGGCCGTCACCTGGTGCACCGTCACGCCTGCAAACTTGCAGCCGGCGTCGATGGCGCGCTGGTGCGTATGAAGACCGGTGAAAGCGGGCAGCAACGAAGGGTGGATGTTGATGAGCCGCCCGGCGTAGTGCTCCACAAAACCGGGGGTCAGGATGCGCATGAACCCGGCCAGCACCACCAGGGCAGGCTGGTACTGGTCAATCGCCTGGGCCAGTGCCGCATCAAAAGCCTCGCGGCTCTCAAACGCCTTGTGGTCGAGCACGGCGGTGGCAATACCGTGATCGCGGGCAAACACAAGGCCTTTGGCATCGGCCTTGTTGCTCACCACGGCAGCAATGCGCACACCGTACGCGCGCTCCCACTGCTCCTGCTGCGCGGTTTTCACAATGGCCGCCATGTTGGAGCCGCCGCCAGAGATCAAAATCACAATGTTCTTCATTTGCCTGTGATTATCCCAGCCATGTCCACCCCGTTTAGCCCCGCCACCCGCCCCCTCACCCCCAACGAAGCCCGCGTGCTGGCGACATTGATGGAAAAAGCCCGCACGGTGCCCGACAGCTACCCCATGTCGCTCAACGGCCTTGTCACCGGTTGCAACCAGAAAACCAGCCGCGACCCGGTGATGCAACTGACCGATGCCGAAGCGCAAGAGGCGCTGGATTCGCTGAAGCTGCTAACCCGGATATTTCACGCATGTAGGCAACGGCCTGCGCAGCGGGGCATCGCGGCGCGGATTTGAGCGAGCAAGGCCACGATGTTGGCCGCAGCCATGGGTGTGATGGTTGGCATGCGCAATGCGGTCGCACTGACCCCCACCCCGGCTTGGGTTGCGGGCCGTTTTTGTTTCATCGCGCCGGCCAGGCGCTGCTGGTGTGTTCAGGGTGAGCGCAGCTGGCTCATGGCGTGCGCGAAGGTCTGCGCACTGGGCCAGTTGGAGGCCAGGTACAGGCGGATGCGCCGCGTGTTGCGCGTCACCACTGCCGCCACCTTGAGCAGCTTCATGCGCAGCGTGTCGATCTGCGCCGTGGCCAGCTCTGTGCCCTGCAACGCCAACGCGCGCAGCCTCTCTACCAGCACGTAGCCCAGCGCGGCCAGCAGCATGCGCAGTTGGTTGGAGCGCAGCACATGGCAGCTCGTGCGCGTGGCGAACAGCCCTACCTGCGCTTCCTTGATCCGGTTCTCCGCCTCGCCGCGCTGGCAGTACACGCCGTCGTACAGCGCCTGGGGATCACCGGCAAGGTTTGTCACGATGAAGCGCGGGTTGCAGCCTTGCGCGCCCCATTCAAGCCGCGTGATCACGCGCCGCTCGTGCGGCCAGCTCTGTGCGGCGTAGTCGAATTCATCGACCATGCGCTGTTTGGCCCCGCTGCGCTCGTATTCGTCTTTCATTGAGAGTTCGGCAAACGCCACGCGCGCCTGCAGCCGTGCATTGCGCGCCAGACCCACGATGTAGTGCACGCCGGCGCGCTCGCACCAGTTCAGGATGCGTTGGCGGCAGAACCCGGAGTCGGCCCGAAACACGATGCGCACCTGCGGCCAACTCTGGCGCAGTCGGCGCACCAGCAGCTTGAGGATAGCCCCAGCGTGCTGCGCCGCATCGATGTTGCTGGGCCGCAAGTAGGCGCACAGCAGTTGCTGGCCGCAGAACACGTACAGGGGCAGGTAGCAGTAGCTGTCGTAGTAACCATGGAAGAAGCGTGCCTCCTGCTGGCCGTGCAACGGGTTGTCGGTGGCATCAAAGTCCAGCACCAACTCTTCGGGCGCGCTCTCGAAGCTGGCGATGAACTGATTGACCAACACCTCGTGCAGCCGCCACGCCGTGGCACGGTCGGCCCATTTCTCCAGTCGGCAAAGCGTAGGCGCGCTGGCAATCTCGTGGTCCACGCCAACAGCCGTCTGCACAGCCACGTCACAGCGCAGAGCACCGTGGTCGTTGAGGTCTTCCCAGCCCAGCGCCAGGCCGTACACCCGCTGGCGCAACATGTCGCGCACGTCGTGCGTGATCAGTAGCGGATTGCGCGGATCGGCGATGCAGCGCGCCGCCGCATCCATCAAGCCCAGCTTGCGATCGACCTGGCCAAGCAGCATCACGCCACCATCGCTGGTCATGCTGCCGCCGTCAAAACACCCCTGCACCACGCGCCGGCCCAACCGGCCAAAGTCCATGCTCCCAACGTCAATTTCTTCGGTACAGTTTGGCTTCGGCATTGCCCGCTCGTTGATCAAGATTCGACACCTGGATTTTCGGGCACACAAGGGCAATGCCGTCCTCGTTTGTGGCTCTACTACGGTGAAATATCCGGGCTAACCCTGGCGTTTGAGAGCAGCGGCAACCGCACCACACGGTGGGAACATAACTTTCAGCGTGGCGTGGGTGTGCCCGACCAGTCGGCCGCGCTGCTGGGCCTGCTGATGCTGCGCGGGCCGCAGACGGCGGGCGAGCTGCGCATCAACGCCGAGCGCTGGCACCGGTTTGCCGACATCTCGTCGGTGGAAGCGTTTTTGGACGAATTGCAAAACCGCAGCGCAGAAAAAGGCGGCCCGCTGGTCGCGCTGCTGCCCCGCGCGCCCGGCGCCCGCGAGCCGCGCTGGGCACACTTGCTGTGCGGGCCGGTAGACACCAGCCCGCAGGCCTACGGCGGCCACCCGCCCCCCTCACTGGATACCCCTGCCCCCGCCCTGCAAGCCCGCGTGCAAGCGCTGGAGGCCGAAGTGGCCAGCCTGCAAGCCACGGTGCGCCGCCTGTGCGACGAGCTGGGCCTGGTGCCTGGGTTGACGAGCATGTCACCACCCGGACAGGACTGAAACGAACGACCGTGCTACAAACACAAAATCAATAGGAGACAAGCTGCATGGATCTCGCATTCACCCCCGAAGAGCAGGCCTTCCGCGAGGAAGTCCGCACCTGGGTTCAAGCCAATCTGCCCAAGGAAATCTCCCACAAGGTGCACAACGCCCTGCGCCTGACCCGCGACGATATGCAGGGCTGGGCCAAGATTCTGGGCAAAAAAGGCTGGCTGGCCTTTGGCTGGCCCAAGGAGTTTGGCGGCCCCGGCTGGACGGCCGTACAAAAGCACCTGTTTGAAGAAGAGTGCGCGCTGGCAGGCGCGCCGCGCATCATCCCCTTCGGCCCCGTCATGGTGGCCCCGGTGATCATGGCCTTTGGCAATGCCGAGCAGCAAAAGCGCTTCTTGCCCGGCATCGCCAGCGGCGAAGTCTGGTGGAGCCAGGGATACAGCGAACCCGGCTCAGGCTCCGACCTCGCCTCGGTCAAGACCCGCGCCGAGCGCGTGGGCGACAAATACATCGTCAATGGCCAAAAAACCTGGACGACCCTGGGCCAGCATGGCGACTGGATGTTCAACCTGGTGCGCACCAGCACTGAGGGCAAGCCGCAGACTGGCATCTCCTTCCTGCTGGTGGACATGAAGTCCAAGGGCGTCACCGTGCGTCCCATCAAGCTGCTGGACGGCGAGTGCGAAGTGAACGAAGTGTTCTTCGACAACGTCGAAGTGCCCGCCGAGAACCTGATCGGCGAAGAGAACAAGGGCTGGACCTACGCCAAGCACTTGCTGAGCCACGAGCGCACCAACATCGCCGACGTGAACCGCAGCAAGCGCGAGCTGGAGCGCTTGAAGCGCATCGCCAAGACCGAAGGCATGTGGGACCCTACCGAAGGGGGCGCTGATGCGGTGCGCTTCCGCGACCAGATCGCCCTGCTCGAAGTGGATATCGTGGCCCTGGAAATGCTGGTGCTGCGCGTGCTGTCGGCCGAGAAGTCGGGCAAGAACTCGCTCGACATTGCGGGCCTGCTCAAGATCAAGGGCAGCGAGATCCAGCAACGCTATGCCGAGCTGATGATGCTGGCCGCAGGCCCCTTTGCCATGCCCTTCATCGAAGAGGCCATGGAAGCCGGCTGGCAGGGCAACTTCCCCGGCGGCGTGGTGGCCAACGCGCCGCTGGCATCCACCTACTTCAACCTGCGCAAGACCACCATCTACGGTGGCTCCAACGAAGTGCAGCGCAACATCGTGGCTCAGACCGTGCTCGGCTGATCCCAAGTTCCAGGAGACAAGAACATGGATTTCGATTTTTCTGACGACCAGGAACAACTGCGCGACGCCGTACGCAAGTGGGTGGACAAGGGCTACACCTTTGAGCGGCGCCGCGCCGCGGTTGCAGCCGGGGGTTTTGACCGGGCCGCATGGAACGAACTGGCCGAGCTGGGTCTCACGGCCCTCACCGTGCCTGAAGCGCACAACGGCATGGGCCAAGGCGCCATCGACGCAATGGTGGTGGCCGAAGAACTGGGCCGCGGCATCGTGCTGGAACCCATCGCGCAGTCTTTCATTGCCAGCGCTGTGCTGTCCCACCACGCGCCCTCCGAAGTGCAATCGGCCTGGCTGCCGCGCGTGGCCAGCGGCGAAGCGGTGGTGGTGCTGGCGCACCAAGAGCGCAAGGCACGCTACCGCCTGGACGTTTGTGAGGCAAAAGCGGCTCCTGCGCAATCAGGATATGCGGTAACAGCTATCAAAAGCGTAGTGCCTGCGGGTGACAAGGCGGATGCCTTCATCGTGCCCGCACAGCTGGACGGCAAGATCGCCCTGTTCCTCGTCGAACGCACAGCCAGCGGCGTGACCACCCAGGGCTACGTCACGCAAGACGGCAGCCGCGCGGCCGAAGTGCACCTGGTCAACGCCCCCGCCACGCTCATCACCACCGACGGCCTGGCCGCGCTGGAACTGGCCGTGGACACCGGCATTGCCGCCACCTGCGCCGAAGCCGTGGGCGTGATGGACAAAACGCTGGCGATCACGGTGGAATACATGAACCAGCGCAAGCAGTTTGGTGTGTTCATTGCCAGCTTCCAGGCCCTGCGCCATCGCGTGGCAGACATGAAGATGCAGTTGGAGCTCGCCCGCTCGATGAGCTACTACGCCAGCCTCAAGCTCGGCTCCCCCGCAGAAGAACGCCGCGCCGCCATGGCCCGCGCCAAGGTGCAGTTGGGCCAGTCGATGCGCTTCGTCGGTCAGCAGGCCGTGCAACTGCATGGCGGCATTGGCGTGACAGACGAGTACATCGTGAGCCACTACTTCAAGAAGCTCACGCAGCTGGAAGTGGCGTTTGGCGACACGCTGCACCACTTGGGCGAGGTTTCTGCGCGGATGCAGGATACGGCGGGCGTGTTTGCCTGAGCGCGGCATTCGCGCAAACGGCCTATGGGTCATCCAACCCATAGGCCGATCCCCTGGCTGGTAGCCACTCGGCCACGAATCAGACGGGCTTATCAGCGATGCCCTGTCTCACGTCAGCAAGTAGTCCACCGGCAACAATGGGGGGGGCAAATCAGTTTCACCCAGGGACTCACGCAGGTTGATTTCCATCGCCCGGCACAGAGTGTCCAGCGGCAGATCGTTGCTCTCCAAACCAAAAGGCTCTTCAATTTCATCGCCCAGCGCATCCAGCCCAAAGAAGGTGTAGGCCACGATGGCGACGACAAAGGGCGTCATGAAGCCGGTGGTATCCACCAGACCAAAGGGCAGCAAAAAGCAATAGAGGTAAGCCGTGCGGTGCAGCAGCAGGGTGTACGAGAACGGCACTGGTGTGTTCCGAATCCGCTCGCACGAGGCAGCGGAAGCCGTCACGGCGGACAAGGTTGTGTCGATACCCGCCGCCAGGCATGGATCGATGCGCCCCTCGCGCAGGCACTGGCGCAAGTCTTGGCCCAGCCCCTGCATGATCGCCTCGGGCCGTACGCTGGACTGGGCCACGCGTGGCCAATCCTGCGCAGGCAGCCAGCGCTGCAGCAAGGCATCGTCGCTTTGCGAGCGCAAGTGCAGGCGCAGGGCGTGGACGAATGCAATCGCTCGGTGCACCATGCGCACCCGCACATCCCCGGCGCGGTTGGCAGGGTCCACGGGCTGGTCCAGCTCAATCAGGCTCAGGCATTGGCGCGACAGGTTGCGCGTGCGCAATACCAACTCGCCCCACAGCTTGCGCCCTTCCCAGTAGCGGTCATAGGCCGTGGTGTTGCGAAAGCCGAGAAAAATCGCAAGCGGCAGCCCCATCAAGGTAAAGGGGATGGGAGTGAGCGTGATCTTGAAAGTGAACAGGTTGCCGTGCGCCAGCGTCACGGCCGTGGCCAGCAGGGTGTTGAACAGCAGTGTCCAGCGGATGCGCTGCAGGATGGACCCACGCAGCAGCAAAAACAGACGCAGGCCGGAGGGCCGATCGCGAACGATCATGGGAGGTTTTCAGGGAAAACCCTGATTCTCCCACAGGGTTTACCGCGCCGCAGTGATGCGGTGCAAAGGATGCTAGGCCGCCAGCCGCGACGACTTGGGCACATGTGCCAACAAAAACTCCATCTGGTCGGCCAAGATACGGCGGTTGCGCAGGATGAAATCTTCCCACAGGCTGGGCACATAGGGGGCATACAGCAAAGGCATGTGAGCCTGCTCGGGCGTACGCGGCCCTTTTCGGTGGTTGCAGGCACGGCAGGCGGTGACCACATTCATCCAGTGGTCCTGCCCGTGGTGGGCGAAGGGCACGATGTGTTCGCGCGTCAACTCGTCCTCGTGAAAATGCCCGCCGCAATAGGCGCAGATGTTGCGGTCGCGCGCGAACAGCTTGCTGTTGGTCAGGCCCGGCTTCAGTTCAAACGGGTTGATGCGCGGAACGCCCTTGGTGCCGATGATGCTGTTGACGGCAATCACCGATTGCTCGCCCGTGATGGCGTTGTGACCGCCGCGGAAGCGGGCGATCTGCGCGCCGGACTCCCAGCGCACCTCACCTGCGGCATAGTGGATGACGGCTTGCTCCAACGTGATCCACGATTGGGGCAGCCCCTGGGCTGACAGCTTCAAGACCTTCAAAACACGCCTCCTGGAAACTTACGCTACACAAGGATTCGGAACTCGGATGTCTCGGCGGAAGGCACTGCGCTGGTGCGCTTCCAGTCGGCCTGCAACCTTCGGGTGCCAAGCGACAGGCGCCTGCTGGGCAAGCGTCGGTCACAATATACTCTTTTTCCATGACAAATTGGCGTCTTGCGCTTGATCCACTTGCGCAGGCTGCTATCAAAAAGATAACAAGCCGATGAAGATCTTTCGCGGATTCCACCACCCTGGCATCGCCAGCGCCTGCGCGCTGACCATCGGTAATTTCGACGGCGTGCACCGGGGGCACCAGGCCATGCTGGCGCTGCTGAACAACGAAGCCGCCCACCGGGGGGTGGAGAGTTGCGTCCTCACGTTCGAGCCCCACCCGCGCGACTATTTCGCTGGCGCGGCGCGCAAGCCCGAACTGGCCCCCGCACGCATTGGCACTTTGCGCGACAAACTGACCGAGCTGGAGCGCTGTGGCGTCCAGCAGGTGGTGGTGCTGCCCTTCAGCGCGCGACTGGCCGCGCAGACGCCCGAGGCTTTCATCAACGAAGTGCTGGTGCAGGGCCTGGGGGCGCGCTACGTGCTGGTGGGCGACGATTTCCGTTTTGGCGCCAAGCGGGCGGGCGACTACGCCATGCTCGATGCGGCTGGGCAAGCCCAGGGCTTTGATGTGGCCCGCATGAACAGCTACGAGGTGCGCGGCCTGCGGGTGTCCAGTTCAGCCGTTCGCCAGGCCTTGGGCGCAGGTGACATGGAAGCTGCTGCCGCCCTGCTGGGGCGGCCGTACACCATCTCAGGTCATGTGGTGCATGGCCGCAAGCTGGGGCGCGCCCTGGGCGCCAGCGCCGACGGCGCGCAAGACGGTTTCCGCACACTGAACCTGCGCTTTGCCCATTGGAAGCCTGCCGCCAGCGGCATTTTTGCCGTGCTGGTACACGGCCTGGGCGACACACCCCTGCCCGGCGTGGCCAACCTGGGCGTGCGACCGTCGCTCGACCCGAACGATGTGAATGGCGGCCGCGTGCTGCTGGAAACCCATTGCCTGCAATGGCCGGACAGCCTGGGCGCCGAGGGGGCGTACGGTAAAATCATTCGCGTGGAACTTCTGCACAAACTGCACGACGAGCTCAAGTACGACGGTCTCGATGCCCTCACTGCCGGTATCGCCAAGGACTGCGCCGATGCGCGCGCCTACTTTGCCTCTGGCCACGCCCGCTCGTACACCGAGACCCGGCGCCAGACCACCCGCGACCGAATTTAGAGGGCTGCCTTTGCGCAGCGCCCGTGCTTGCGGGCCAGCTTCTCTCGTCCCAGTCACTCCCGTTTTTAGCGCCGGGTACGCCCCGGATTGCACCGCCCTAAGGTCCTTTCATGTCCGATAACGCCAGCTCCACCCCCACGAACAGCACGCCTGCCGTGGACTACCGCGCCACGCTGAACCTGCCAGATACATCCTTCCCCATGCGCGGCGACCTGCCCAAGCGTGAGCCCGGCTGGGTGAAGGAGTGGGAAGACAAAGGCATCTACAAAAAGCTGCGCGATGCCCGTTGTGGTGCACCCAAGTTCATCCTGCACGACGGCCCCCCCTATGCCAACGGCCAACTGCACATTGGCCACGCGGTCAACAAGATCCTGAAGGACATGATCACCAAGGCGCGCCAGCTCGAAGGCTTTGACGCGCTGTACGTGCCCGGCTGGGACTGCCACGGTCTGCCCATCGAAAACGCCATTGAAAAGCTGCACGGCCGCAACCTGCCGCGTGACGAAATGCAAGCCAAGGGCCGAGCTTTTGCCACAGAGCAGATCGCACAGCAGATGGCTGACTTCAAGCGGCTGGGCGTGCTTGGCGACTGGGACAACCCCTACAAGACCATGAACTTCGCCAGCGAAGCCGGCGAGATCCGCGCGCTCAAGAAGGTGATGGAGCGGGGCTTCGTGTACCGCGGCCTCAAACCCGTGTACTGGTGTTTTGACTGCGGCTCCTCGCTGGCCGAGTTCGAGATCGAATACCAGGACAAGAAGAGCACCACGCTGGACGTGGCTTTCAAGGCCCACAACCCTGCCGCGCTGGCGGCGGCTTTCGGTGTGCCTGCATTGACGCAAGATGCGTTTGCCGTGATCTGGACCACCACGGCCTGGACCATCCCCGCCAACCAGGCGCTGAACCTGAACCCCGAGTTGCCCTACTCGCTGGTGGAAACCGAGCGCGGCCTGTACGTGGTGGCCGAAACCCTGGTGGATGCCTGCATGGAGCGCTGGGGCCTACAAGGCAAGGTGCTGGCCACTGTGCAGGGCGAAAAGCTGGGCGGCATCGAGTTTGAACACCCGCTGTACGACGTGGCCAGCGAAGACGGCAGCTATGGCTACCGCCGCCTCTCGCCCGTGTACCTGGCTGACTACGCCACCGCCACCGACGGCACGGGTATCGTGCACTCCTCGCCCGCCTACGGTGTGGACGACTTCAACTCATGCGTGGCGCACGGCATGAAGTACGACGACATTCTGAACCCCGTGCAGGGCAACGGCACCTATGCGGCTGACTTCCCGCTGTTCGGCGGCCAACATATCTGGAAGGCCATCCCGGTCATCATCGAAGCCCTGCGCAACGCGGGCCGCCTGATGGCCACCAAGGACATCACCCACAGCTACCCGCACTGCTGGCGCCACAAGACCCCGGTGATCTACCGCGCTGCCGCCCAATGGTTTGTGCGCATGGACGAAGGCGAAGGCGTGTTCACCACCGACAAGGCCCCCGGCACGCTGCGCCAAACGGCCCTGGCTGCCATCGAGCAAACCAGCTTCTACCCCGAGAACGGCAAGAGCCGCCTGCGCGACATGATCGCCGGCCGGCCCGACTGGTGCATCTCGCGCCAGCGCAGCTGGGGCGTGCCCCTGCCCTTCTTCCTGCACAAGGATTCGGGCGAGTTGCACCCACGCACCATGGAGATCATCGACCAGGCGGCAGCCATCGTCGAAAAGGGCGGCATCGAGGCCTGGAGCCGCGTGACAACCGAAGAAATCCTGGGTGCAGAAGACGCGCCGCACTACACCAAGAGCACCGACATTCTCGAAGTGTGGTTCGACTCGGGTTCCACCTTCTGGCATGTGATGCGCGGCACGCACGGCACCATGCACCACGAGACAGGCCCCGAGGCCGACCTGTACCTGGAAGGCCATGACCAACACCGTGGCTGGTTCCACAGCTCGCTGCTGCTGGCCAGTGCCATCTTCGGCCGCGCGCCCTACCGCGGCCTGCTGACCCACGGCTTCACCGTGGACGGCCAGGGCAAGAAGATGAGCAAGTCGCTGGGCAACACCGTTTCGCCGCAAGAGGTGAGCGGCAAACTGGGCGCGGAAATCATCCGCCTGTGGTGCGCCTCCACCGACTACTCTGGCGACTTGGCCATTGACGACAAGATCCTGGCCCGCGTGGTCGATGCGTACCGCCGCATCCGCAACACGCTGCGCTTCCTGCTGGCCAACGTGAGCGACTTTGACCCAGCCACCGACACCGTGCCCGCAGACCAGTTGCTGGAAATCGACCGCTACGCCCTGGCCCGCGCCAGTCAGCTGCAGGCCGACATCCTGGGCCATTACGAGGTGTATGAATTCCACCCCGTGGTAGCCAAACTGCAGGTCTACTGCTCGGAAGACCTGGGTGCGTTCTACCTCGACGTGCTCAAGGACCGCCTCTACACCACGGCACCCAAAAGCCTGGCCCGCCGCAGCGCCCAGACCGCGCTGTACCAGATCACCCATGCCATGCTGCGCTGGATGGCGCCGTTCCTGTCGTTCACTGCAGAAGAAGCATGGAAGGTGTTCGGCAAATCCGAGACCATCTTTGTGGAAAAGTTCTGGGACTTTGGTGCCACCGATGCTGCGCTGCTGGACAAGTGGGACCGCATCCGTGCCGCCCGTGAAGTGGTGAACAAGGAGATCGAAGCCCTGCGCGCCGACGGTAAGGTGGGCGCATCGCTGCAGGCCGAAGTCACGGTGACCGCCAGCGGCGAACTGCTCGAAGCCCTGCGCAGCCTGGGTGAAGACCTCAAGTTCGTGTTCATCACCTCCGCAGCCACGCTGGCCGAAGGCGAAGCCCTGGCCGCCAGCGTGACACCGAGCAGCCATGCCAAGTGCGAACGCTGCTGGCACTACCGCGAGGATGTGGGCCAGGACGCGGCCCACCCCACCATTTGCGGCCGCTGCACCAGCAACCTTCACGGCACCGGTGAAAACCGGGTGTGTGCCTAAATGGCCGCGGTTCCAGCCGTGGGCGGCAACCAGTCCACCACCCGCAGCATGGCGTTGTGGCTGATATGGGCCGTGGTCATTGTGGCGGCAGACCAGTGGACTAAAGAGCTGATCCTGCGCAACTACCAGTGGGGCGAGGCCACGACCATCACGAACTTCTTCAACATCGTGCGGGCCCACAACACCGGTGCAGCCTTTTCCTTCCTCTCGAACGCAGGGGGATGGCAGCGCTGGTTGTTCACCGGTATTGGTACCGTTGCCAGCCTTTTCATCATCTGGCAGCTCTACAAGCACCCCACGCAAAAGCTGTTCTGCTTTGCGCTGGCCAGTGTGATGGGCGGTGCCATTGGCAACGTGGTGGATCGCTTGATGCACGGCTACGTGGTCGATTTTCTGGACTTCCACGCCATGGGCTGGCACTTCCCGGCGTTCAACGTGGCCGACTCGGCCATCACGGTCGGCGCGGTCTGCCTGATCGTGGACGAGCTACTGAGAGCCCGCCGCGAAGCCTGAGAGCGACCTGCCCTCGATACGGCCCGCCTCGTGCGGGCCGTTTTGTTTTCAGCACCCTCATGAACAGCGATACCCCAGCAGATTGAAGACAACGCACCTGGCTCACAGCGAGAGCACCAGCCTCTGTGAATCTGCCTGACGAATGCCCAAGTGCACAGCTTTTACCAGCAACGCATTCCGAATGCACCGATTCACCTGGGGGCTTGCGCCTTGCGAGGTGAAATCAGGGGTATGCTTCATGACAGTTTTATGACAATTCGCGTTGTGCACGTTGTTTGCTTATCCGTGGATACACGCGGGTCCAAAGAGCACTACGAACCCAAGTGGTTTTGCGCTGCTGACGGACGCCCTGCGGTACAAGCCCAAGCCCACGCACACCCCCAAGAATAAAAAGAACGACTCCATTCCATGAAGCATTTGTTGAACTTGTTAGCTGCCGTGGCCCTGCTCATCTGGGGCACCCACCTGGTGCGTACCGGCATCCTGCGGGTGTTCGGCGCCAACCTACGGCAACTCATCTCGCGCAGCGTGAGCAACCGATTCACTGCCGTTCTCTCGGGGATGGGCGTCACGGCCGTGGTGCAGTCCAGCACCGCCACCGCACTCATCGTGTCGTCATTTGTGGGCCAGGGACTGGTGGGGCTGCCTGCCGCGCTGGCCGTGATGCTGGGCGCGGATGTTGGCACCAGCGTGATGGCTGTGGTGTTTTCGCTCGATTTGTCGTGGCTGTCGCCGTTGTTCATCTTTGTGGGCGTGGTGCTGTTCATTTCGCGCAAAGACACCGCCGTGGGCAGCGTGGGCCGCGTGCTGATTGGCCTGGGCTTGATGCTGCTGGCCCTGCGGCTCATCACCGAGTCCACCACGGTGCTGACACAGTCGCCCACCGTGCGCACCCTGCTGGGTGCGCTGACCAGCGATTTGCTGCTGGAAATCTTTACGGGCGCCGTGCTGGCCGTGCTGGCCTATTCCAGCCTCGCCACCGTGCTGCTCACGGCCACGCTGGCGGGCTCGGGCGGTATTCCGGTGGATGTGGCACTGGGGCTGGTGGTGGGCGCCAACCTGGGCAGCGGCTTGCTGGCAGTGGCCACGACCATGCGCTCCAATGTGCAGACGCGGCAGGTGCCGCTGGGCAATCTGTTCTTCAAGATCATGGGCGTCATCATCATGACCCCGCTGATCGGGCTGTGGCTCAAGCATGTGCGCCCCTATGTTCCCGACAACGCTTCGCTGGTGGTGCTGTTCCACCTGGCATTCAACGCGGTGGTGGGGCTGGTGTGCATCGGGCTCACAGGCACGGTGGCGCGTGCCGTGCAACGCCTGCTCCCGGTGGCAGACACGCAGGCCGCAGCAGGCAGCCGCCCCCGGCATCTGGATCCGTCGGCGCTGGCCACGCCCTCGCTGGCCATTTCCTGCGCTGCGCGCGAAGCGCTGCACCAGGCCGATGTGGTGGAGTCCATGCTGCTGGGGCTGCACCAGGTCATCCGCACCGATGACCAGAAGCTGGCCGAAGACTTGCGCAAACTCGATGATCAGGTGGATGAGCTGTACTCCGCCATCAAGTACTACATGACCAAGATTTCGCGCGAGGCCCTGGACGAGCGCGAAGGCCGCCGGTGGGCGGACATCATCAGCTTCACCATCAACATGGAGCAGATTGGCGACATCATCGAACGCGTGCTCATCGACATTGAGGACAAGAAGATCAAGAAAGGCCGCCAGTTCTCCGAAGCTGGCATGGAAGAGATCAACGAACTGCACACCCGCCTGGTGGCCAACCTGCGCCTGGCGATGAGCGTGTTCCTGAACGGCAACGTGCGCGACGCGCAAAAGCTGCTGGAAGAAAAAGCCCGCTTCCGCGATCTGGAGCGCGCCTACTCAGCCACGCACCTGGCGCGCCTGTCAGACAACACGGTGCAGAGCATTGAAACCAGCTCATTGCACATCGACTTGATCAGCGAGCTCAAGCGCATCAACTCGCTGTTGTGCTCCATCGCTTACCCGATTCTGGAATCAGCCGGGGCGCTGGCGCCCAGCCGCCTCAAACTGCCGTCAGAGCCCGTCTGACCTTGGCCGCGGCTGGCTGGGCCTCGGTGCCGAGCCAACCCGCTACAGGCCCAGAAAACCACCAATCACCAACCCCGCCTCGGGCGTGAAATGGCCCTGAGCCACACGTTCGCACAGCAGCGGAATGGATAGCAACGCGAACTCGTCCACCTCGCCATCCTGGTTGTGGGGCACTTGCCCCTCGGGCACCTGGGCACTGAACCAGTCGATGCGCTCTCGCATGAAGCCCACACCCCCACCCTCGCGGCTGGGGCGGGAGAAATCCACGTGACCACCGTGCACTACCTGCGTGAGTGCAGCCACTTCCAGACCCGCCTCTTCCCAGGTTTCACGCGCCAGCGCCTGGTGCAGTGAATCCTGCGCTGACACCATGCCGCCCATCAGGGTGTCCCACTTGCCGGGGTGATTGGGTTTGGTGAGCGAGCGCCGCTGCACCCACATGCGCCCATCCGGCGCCAAACCCACCAAGTGCACCGCGCGCGTGGCAATGCCCAAAACCCGCACAGCACCACGTTCCACCGTGCCCACCACTGCGCCTTGTGCATTGGTTACCGCCAGCTGTTCATCGCGCCAGGGGCCACAGCGCCCCACCTGGCGCAGCGCTGCAGCCAGCGCATTCAGGGCGGGGGTGACCTCCGCATCTGGCACAGGCAAATGCCAGGCGAAAGCCCCATTTCGCTCCTGAAAATATAGCTGCTCGCGCTTATCCATCAAGCGCTGCAGGCCAATATCATCCAAAACCCCTGCAGCCACCGACCCCACTTCGTGGCCAGCCACCACCAGCGGTGTGCGCGGCTGGGCCGGTGGCTGCTGCGCAGCCCCTCGCGCCCCAGCCAGCCATTGCGCGAACGCGGGCGTCTGAACGGCCGGGCTCACAGCGTCAGGATGGTGCACCCGGTGGTCTTGCGCGCTTCGAGGTCGCGGTGCGCCTGCTGCACGTCGGCCAAGGGGTAGCGCTGGTCGATATGGATCTTGACCTGACCGCTGGCCACCACGGCAAACAGGTCATCGGCCATGGCCTGGGTGCTTTCACGTGTAGAGATGTGCGTGAACAGCGTCTGGCGGGTGAGGTACAGGGAGCCCTTGGGCCCGAGCTGGCCTGGAGCAAATGCAGGCACGGGCCCCGAGGCGTTGCCAAAGCTGGCCATCAGGCCGAAGGGGCGCAGGCAGTCCAGCGACTTGTCCCAAGTGTCCTTGCCCACCGAGTCATACACCACCTTCACGCCCTTGCCGCCGGTGATTTCCTTCACGCGCGCGGCAAAGTCTTCACGGCTGTAGTTGATGGCGTGCGCCGCACCATTGGCCAGCGCCAGTTGGCATTTGGCGTCTGAGCCGGCAGTGCCGATGAGCTGCAAGCCCAGGGCCTTGGCCCACTGGCAGGCGATGAGCCCCACTCCGCCCGCGGCGGCGTGGAACAGCACGAAATCACCGGGCTGCAAACCTTCCACGGGCAGTGTTTTCTTGAGCAGGTATTGCGCCGTCAAGCCCTTGAGCATCATCGCAGCGCCAGTTTCAAAGCTGATGGCGTCGGGCAGCTTGCACACCGTCTTGGCTGGCATGACGCGCGCTTCACAATAACTGCCGGGTGGGTTGCTGGCGTACGCCGCGCGGTCGCCAGGGGCCAGGTGGGTCACGCCTTCACCCACAGCTTCCACCACGCCAGCCGCTTCCATGCCAATGGAAGCGGGCATATTCAGTGGATACAGGCCTGTGCGGTGGTACACGTCGATGAAGTTCAGGCCGACGGCATGGTGGCGGATGCGGATCTCGCCGGGGCCCGGCTCCCCCACGGGTACGTCAACAATCTGGAGTTCTTCGGGACCACCGTGCTGGCGGATCTGGACGGCAAGGCTCATGGCAACAGCGCTCCTGTAACAAGAGGGACAAACGGCCGCCATCCTGCCATGAATCTGCAAGCCTTGCCGGAGCGAGCCCGTTACATTCCGGGGCATGACTCAAAGACTCACGCCCGGCACGGCTGCGCTGCTCGTGACCGCGCCCCTGTTGTGGGCGGGCAATGCCGTGGTGGGCCGGCTGGTGCACGCCATGATCCCGCCCATCACCCTGAACTTCTTCCGCTGGGTGCTGGCCTTTGCCATCTTGCTGCCGCTGGCCCACGGGGTGCTGCGCAAAGACAGCCCCCTGTGGCCGCACTGGCGGCGCTATGCAGTGCTGGGCCTGCTGGGCATCGGGCTTTACAACGCACTGCAGTACATGGCGCTGCAAACCTCCACCCCCATCAACGTGACGCTGGTGGGCTCCAGCATGCCGGTGTGGATGCTGGCGGTGGGGGCGCTGTTTTTTGGTGCCTCGGTCACGCGCCAGCAACTGTTAGGCGCGGTGCTCTCCATTACCGGGGTGCTGATCGTGCTCAGCCGTGGTGAGTGGAACCAGCTGCTGGCCTTGCGGCTGGTGCCCGGTGATTTGTTCATGCTGATGGCCACGGCATCGTGGTCGTTCTACAGCTGGCTTTTGGTGAAGACCAGTGAGCCCGCCAGCCTGCGCGGCGATTGGGCGGCCTTCCTGATGGCGCAGATGGTGTTTGGCCTGGGTTGGTCAGGCGCCTTCACGGGCGTGGAATGGAGTTTGGGCCACACGCAGATCGACTGGGGCGCGCCCTTGCTGGCCGCACTGGCCTTCATCGCCGTGGGGCCAGCGGTGCTGGCCTACCGCTGCTGGGGTGTGGGCGTGCAGCGGGCAGGGCCTGCGGTGGCGGGCTTCTTCGTCAACCTCACGCCGCTGTTCGCAGCCGTGCTGTCGGCGGCCTTTCTTGGCGAAACACCGCACCTGTTTCACGGTGTGGCGTTCGCCTTCATCGTGGGCGGAATCGTGGTGTCATCCCGGCGCTAAGCGCTGGCGCGATGTACTCGGCGCTGGCGCGGTGAGCTCGGCAAAGCGAACCAGCGACGCGATACGGTTGCCGGCAAATCCGTATCAGCCCAGCAAAGCCAGGTCATTGCCCAGCAGGGCTTCGATCTCGCTCAGTGGCATGGGCCGCCCTAGCAGATAGCCCTGGAAGTAGTGGCAGCCATACCGCGCCAGCGTGTCACGCTGCTCGGCGGTTTCCACCCCTTCGGCAATCACATCCAGTTCCAGGTTGCGGGCCATGCCGATGATGGTCTGCACGATCACATCGTCGGTATGTTTCACGCCCAGGTTGTGCACGAACGACTGGTCGATCTTGAGCTGGTCGAGCGGCAGGCGCGTGAGGTATGCCAGGGATGAGTAGCCGGTGCCAAAGTCGTCCACCGAGAAGCGCACGCCCTTGGTCTTGAGCTGGATCATCTTGGCAATGGTGTCGTCCACATCGTCCAGCACCAGCGACTCCGTCAGCTCCAGCTTGAGCAAGTGCGCGGGGGCGCCCGTCTCGCGCAGCACTTCCACCACCCGGGCCACAAAGTCGTGCTGGCGGAACTGCCGCGCACTGACGTTGACCGACACCTGCACATGCTGGCAGCGCGGGTCACCCTTCCATGCCGCCAGTTGCTCGCACGCGGTGCGCAAGACCCAGTGCCCGATCGGCACGATGATTTCGCTCTCCTCGGCCACGCTGATGAATGCCCCTGGCGCCACCAGCCCCCGCTCGGGATGGCGCCAGCGGATCAGGCCCTCCACGCCCACAATTTGCCCGTCCAGGCGCTGCTGTGGCTGGTAGTGCAGTTCAAACTGGTTGCCGGTGATGGCCATCTGCAGGTCGTGCTCCAATTGCACGCGCTGGTTGATGGCGATCTGCATCTGCGGATCAAAAAAGCACAGGGAGTTGCGCCCCTGTGACTTCACCTGGTACATGGCAATGTCGGCCTGCTTGAGCAAGTCCACCGTCGGCTGCATGTCTTGCCCGATGAGGGTGGCGCCAATGCTGGGGGTGCTGTGGTACTTGTGGGCATCCAGCAAATAGGGCATGTTGAGGCGGCGCAGGATCTTCTCGCCCACCCGGCGGGCCAGCGATGCTGCCTCTTCGCTGTTGGTGGCCAGGTTCTTGAGCATGATCACAAACTCATCGCCCCCGAGCCGCGCCACCGTGTCTTCCGTGCGCACACAGGCCTTCAGGCGCTGCGCCACCTGCTGCAGCAGCAAGTCTCCCACCTCATGCCCCAGGGTGTCGTTGAGGGTCTTGAAGTGGTCCAGGTCCAGAAACAGCAGGGCCCCATGCAAACCACTGCGGGCGTTGGCCACCACCGACTGCTGGATACGGTCCATCAAAAGGCGCCGGTTGGGCAGCCCGGTCAGCGGGTCGTAGAAAGCCAGGTTCTCGATCTCTGCGCTGGCCTGGCGCAGCTCGGTCACGTCGTGGTACGTGATCACCAGGCCGCCATCGGGCGTGGCCCGCTCGGTGACCTGGATGACACGCCCATCGGGCAGGCCCTGCTCATGCGGCCCCTGGGGGTTGCGCTGCACTGCCACGCGCTGCTCCACCCAGCGCTGCTGCTCTTCGTCGCTGGCGTTTTCCAGGTGGTGCCGGGCTTTCTCTTTCAGCAATTCCTTGAACGGAACCTGGGGCGCCAGTTGCCCCTTGAGCCACGGATAAATCTCTTCAAAGCGCCGGTTCCACTGCACCAGGCGAAGCTGGCTGTCGAGCACCACAAAACCGCTGACCATGGATTCCAGCGCCTCGTCCAGCGTGGCCTTCGACTGCGCAATCGCCAAACGGGCCTGGGTCATGCGGTCAACGTAGCGCAGTGAAACAACCCCCACCACCACAATCATCACCACGAAGCCCAGCGCCGTCAGCACGATGCCATCACGCGCTGCACGCCAATTGGCCAGCGCGGCGTGCAGCGGCACGCTGGCGGCAATGCGCAAGTCCTGGTACATCAACGGGCGGTACACCACCAGGGCCTGCTCTCCGCCCAGGCGCGCACGGGCATTCCACTGCGGCCCGGTCACATCCAGCTCGGCCAGCGGCGGAGTCAGCACCCTGCCCAATTCCTCTTCCTGCCGCGGCATGGTCAGCAGAACCTGGCCTGAGGCACGCTCCAGCGTGACCTGCAACCCGGCAATGTCCATGCCCTGAACCAGAACACCGGCCAGCGCAGCCACGGGCATTTCGGCCACTGCCAGCAATGGCGTTCCGTCGGCCAGCCGAAGCTGCCGGGCCAGATAGAGCACACGCTCCGCGCTCACAAAGCTCACGGCTGGCGCGCTCACCATCAACATCGGCAGCGGCTGCTCAAACACCGATTCGGCAAACCCCAAAGGCAACGACACGGCCACCGCAGCACCTGCGGCGTCTGACGAACCCAAAACGCGCCCCTGCCTGTCTACCAGCGCCACATAGCGCACCATGAGGCTTTGGCGGGCCGAGCTGCGCAGGCGCTGGCTGGTCACTTCCGGGTCCAGCCATTCCGCCCGCACCGCCGACAGATCCAATATCTCGTCCATGCTGGCCAGCAAGACGTCAACGCCCAACAGGGAACGGTTGAGCGCAGCTTCGGCACTGGAGACAAAGCGCACCGCGCCGCTGGCGCCATCAGCCAGGGCGAGCTTTCGAGCATTGAAGATGAGCACCGCCGCCACCGCGACCACGGCCAGCACGAATGCCGCAACCCCGCCCCCCACGAAGAACTTGATACGCCGAGGTACCGCCACGTTCATGGTGACTTGGGCACAGGGATGCCCCGCGCCGGTCCGATGGTGCTGTTCCACACCTGGGCGCACCGTGCGCCACAGCGCTGGAGCCAGCGGGGCAGGACGGTGGAGGTGAGAATCTCTTTGCGACGCTGCTCATCCTGCGCCGAAACCGGCACGACCACCATGCGCCCCTTGCGGCCCGCCTGGCACTCGGGCGCGCCACGGTTGCAGGCCATGCCATCGGCGGTTTCGCGTTCGGATTCTGCCCAGATGTCGGCTTCCAGCTTGGGCAGCTCGCGCTTGAGCAATTCGCGCAAATCCGGCGGCAGTGCTGCCCAGACGGTACGGTTGGCACCAAACACCGCCAACCCCCAGGTCACGGGCAGCGCATGCACATGGCTCATCAAATTGTGCAGCCCCAGCGTATTGCCCGACATGGTTCCGGTGACCGCACACTCGATGCTGCCCGCCGTCACATTGGGCACGATCTGGGCAAAGCCGGTGAGCAGGGGCTCTGCGCCCAGGGCGCTCACAAAATCCGCCTGGGTGGACGATGACACCCGCACCCGCCGCCCCGCCAAATCGGCCAGGCTGCGCAGTGGCTTACCGCAAAAGATCACCTGCGCCGGGTACACATAGATGGCCAGGGGCTCCACCCCATGCTGGTCGCGCAGCGCTTTCTCCAGATACGGGCGAAAGGCGGCCAGCGTGGTGCGCAAGGTAGCCATGTCGGGGTTCAACCCCGCCAGATCGGGGGCCGTGTATTCGGGATGCTGGGCAGAAAAAGAGCTCATCAGCGCCGTACCCAACGGCACCACCCCCAACTGCAGCAGTCGCAGCATTTCGGTGCCGGGCACCCCGGCCCTGTCGAAGGGAACGATTTCTGCGGTGTAACGCCCGCCGCTCAGGCGCGCCAGTTCGCGGGTCCAAAAGGGCTCTTCGCGGCGCACATACTGGTTGAGCTCGGCCAAACCGCCCACCACACGCAGGTGGGATACCGTGGCCGGAACCTTGGGGGCAGGCGCCTGCGACCAGGCCAAGGTTGCCGCCCACCCGAGCACGCCGCAGCACAGCGCAGCAGCGCAGCGGCGAAACAGTCGAGGCACACGAGAAACAATCAGCATGGCTGCCAGACAAACCCCGTTTCTCTTTGCTCTTCCCCACTGGAAAAGCCGAAGAGCACCACCCTGCGGGCCACAGGCAGGAATGCGCCATTGTGCCTACGCTACAGCCGTTTACAACGAAAAATCCAACGCCTGGAAACACTTAATTGACGCCGATCAAGACTGCAGGCATGGGCAGCGCCGCAAGCCTGGGTTTTGGTCGGACGAGGGGCGGGCCAACAAAATGCGCAGGCCGCACCGCCCCCAGCCCGTTTCAGTTACACGCCCGCAAACGCACCACCGTCAGCCAGCACGTTCTGGCCGGTGATGTAGGCGCCATGCACGCTGCACAGGAAAGCGCAAATGGCGCCGAACTCCTCGGGCGTTCCGAAGCGGCCAGCAGGAATCTGGGCTTGCTGCGCCACGCGGACCTCTTGCGAGCTTTTGCCAGTCTTGGTGGCAACGGCTTGCATCGTGGTGGCCAGGCGATCGGTGTCGAACTTGCCGGGCAGCAGGTTGTTGATGGTCACGCCCTGCGACGCGATCTTGCTGCGCGCCACGCCCGCCACAAACCCCGTCAGGCCACTGCGCGCGCCGTTGGACAAACCCAACACATCAATCGGCGCCTTCACAGCGCTGGAGGTGATGTTGATCACGCGCCCGAATCCCCGCGCGGCCATGCCATCCACCGTGGCCTTGATCAGCTCGATGGGCGTGAGCATGTTGGCGTCTACCGCCTTGATCCAAGCGTCGCGATCCCAATCGCGGAAGTCGCCTGGAGGGGGGCCCCCGGCGTTGGTCACGACGATATCGAAGTCGCGGCCTGGGCCACCCGCAGCGGCAAACACGGCGGCGCGGCCTTCGGGGGTGGTGATGTCAGCAGCTACGGCCACGACGGCAGGTTGTGAGTCTTTTTGGCCTCTAGCGCTTGCGTATTCGGCGCTGGCAGCTATCAATTTAGCAGCAGCTTGAGCCAACACATCGGCGTTGCGTGCATTGATGACGACATTCACGCCCTCACGCACCAAAGCCTGGGCACAGCCAAAGCCCAGCCCCTTGCTGGCGCCACACACCAATGCCCATTTGCCCGCAATTCCCAAATCCATAACAATCTCCGGTTTACGTTGGATGCCCAGTCCAGCGCATCATAAATTGAGGCTTTCACCATGAACTGGCTCCATCACCTAGCCCTTGCCAGCGGCCTGGCTTTCGCGGCAGCGGTCCCGTTGAGCGCTGCACATGCCCAAACGGCAGTGGTCAAGCGCTCAACCGAACTGCGCGAATCGCCCGCAGACAACGCACCGAGCCTGGGGCAGATTCCGGCCAACACGCAGGTGACCCGGACTTCGGAACGCAACGGCCCCTGGGTCAAGGTGCAGACGCCCCAAGGCGCCACCGGCTGGGTGCACAACTTTGACATGGGCTCGGCCAACTCGGCAGCCCCCTCGGGCAACAGCAATGCCAGCACCGGCAGCATGCGCACCCTGGGCGGTGTGCTCGGGCGCGGCGGCACCAGCACCACCACACCCACCACCACGGCCGGCACACGGGGCTGGGGGAATGGAAAAGCAGCCCAGGCTCCCGCAGGGGCCGACCACTCCGAAGATGGAGATGAGGAAGACAGCAGCACCGACGATGCACCGCAAGCGCCTGCCAAGCGTGCTGCACCCAACACGCGCACGGCGGGGGGGCAGGCATCGCCCTACCAGCGCATGCCCTCCAACACCCAACAGCCGCCCGCTCCACCGGGCCTGTCCACCTACTCTTCGGGCAACAACGGCAATGCCTGGGGTGGCGGCGCTGCAGGCGGTGGCGCCAACAGCTGGGGCGCAGGCAACCGCTAAGCGAGGGCAGCGCCCTGCCCCAGGCGTTAAGCGTTCGCCCGCCTTGCGGAGCGGGTGAACACGAAGATACCGAGCATGACCAGGGCCGTGCCCGCCGCCAGCCACAGGGTGAAGGGCTCGCCCAGAATCCAGATTCCCATGAGGATGGTGGACAGCGGGCCCACCATGCCTGCTTGCGCGGCCATGCCGGCACCAATGCGCTCAATGGCCATCATGACCATGAGCACCGGCGCAGCCGTGCAAAGAATGGCGTTCAGCACCGACAGCCACAACACTTCAGGCGCCACGATGGCCGCCCCCAACGGCCGCAGCGCCACGAACTGGGCCAGGCAGCACAGGCAGGCCACAGTGGTGGCCAAGCCCACCAGACGCAGCGCCCCGATGCGCTGCACCATCTCGCCGCTGTAGACCAGGTACACCGCATAGCTCACGGCGCTCAAGAAAATCAGCAACGCACCCCAGGCGGCGTGCGCGCCTTGCTCCCGGGCCTCCAGCCCGAACACCAGCACCACGCCGCAATAGCTGATGCCCATGCCCAGCGCCTGCCCGGCCCGAATGCGCTTGCCATAAAGCGCCCACCCAAGCACCACCACCAGCGTGGGGTTGAGGTACAGGATGAGGCGCTCCAGGCTGGCCGTCACGTACATCAGCCCTGCAAAGTCCAGAAAGCTGGCGAGGTAATACCCAGTGACGCCCAGGCCCAGCACCCCCAGCCAGTCTTTGCGTGACAGGGGCGGCTTGCCCCGGCTGGCCCACCATGCCATCGCGGCAAAAATAGGCAGCGCAAACAGCATGCGGTACATGATGAGGGTGACCGCGTCTACACCGTAGCGGTAGGCCAGCTTGACGATGATGGCCTTGCCGCTGAACGCGATGGAGCCCAGCAGCGCCAGCGCCATGCCCCCAGCCAGGCCAGAGTGCTTGTCAGCGGATGTAGCAGGGGATGCGACACGGGCAGGTTCTTTGAAGAGCGGGTACAGCAACGCCCCAGTGTGGCACGGCAGGCCTGGCGGCGGCGTCGAGCATTTGGGTGCCAGCCTGCTCCACTGGCGATGGCCGGCGCGCGCAGCAACCGCCCCGCTCAATGCTTGCGAAACAACCGGTGGTGCAAACGGCGCAAAGACAGCCACACGCTCGCGGCCACCAGCGGAATGGCAATGGCCGCGGTGGACTCTGGCGACAGCGGCCAGCCCAGGGCCTTGCCACCCTTGGCCAGGTAGGTGACCAGCCCCACGATGTAGTAGGTAATGGCCGCCACCGATAACCCCTCCACCGTGGACTGCAGCTTCAGTTGCAGGTCCTGCCGCTGGTTCATGGTGGCCAGCAGGGCCTGGCTGCTTTGCTGCTGCTCGATTTCCACCCGCGTGCGCAGCAGGTTGCTCATGCGCGAAACGCGTTGGGACAGGGCATCCTGCCTGCGCGCGGCCCATTCGCAGGTGCTGCGGGCCGGCGTGAGGCGCCTGTCCATGAACTCCCCAATGGTCTGCATGCCTGCCAGGCGCGACTCGGCAATGTCCTTGATGCGCCGATCCACCAGCTCGAAATAGGCACTGCTTGCCGAAAACCGCGAATGTGTGGCGGCGTACTGGCTCTCCACCTGCCCGGCCAGCCGGGTCAGTCGATCCAGCAGCGCAGGTTCATCATCGCGGTTGGCGGTGCGGATAGCGTTGGCCAGCTCGGCCAGTTCACGCTCGGCAAAGGCCAGTACGGACGAAGCCTCGCGCGCGGCAGGCAAGCCCAGCAGGGCGGCCATGCGGTAGGTTTCGATCTCCAGCAGGCGCTGCACCAGGCGGCCCAGGCGGCGCTGCGTCATGCCACCGGCCAACAACACCATGCGCGAGAAGCCGTCGGCGTGGATGGCAAAGTCGGTGTAGACCTCGCCGTGCCCGTCGGCCACGGTGGAGGCCAGGAGCGTGTCCTCATGCAGCACATGCTTGATCAGCGAGCCCGAGCCGAAGGTGTGGGTGGGCAACACCCACAAGTTCAGGCTGCACAGGCATTGGCCGGGCAGTGCCGCCAGCCACTCGCGCGGCACCGAGGCGATGGCGCTCACGGGCTCCCGCTCACCGAACGATTCCACCGCCGCAGGCACCATGAAGGTCCAGGAAACGAATTCGGTATGCAGTTCCCAGCGTAGGCGAAAGGCTCCCAGATCCATGCGCAGATGGGTGGTGCCCGCATCGGGCAGCGCCAGGTGATGGTCGCGTAACAACGCGGCCACATGGGCACGGCTGGCCTCGCGCTCAGCAGCATCGGCCAGCATGACGATGTGGGCAATGGCCAGCGGCGCCGACATGGCCTCTGGCGGGCGGGCATGGATTTCGTTGTGCAGCAACACCCGGTGCGGGTGCTGCGTGGGGCTGATCGTGGCAGACATGCAAATCCCGGAAAGCAAATCAGCCCCATTGTGTACCGGCTGCCCTATTCCGCTGCGCCGCCACACGGCAAAAAACAACGGCACCCGAAGGTGCCGTTGTTGGAGGTGCGCAAAGACGGGAGAGAAAGCCTCTCCCTTGCCGTTATCAGTCTTCCACGAAGGCTTCTTCGCGCTTGTTCTTCACGGCTGGCAGCAGCACGATGATGAGCAGCAGAGCCGCCGCAGCCAGCAGACCAGCCGACAGAGGACGCGTGACAAACACGCTCCAGTCGCCACGCGACAGCAGCAGCGCACGGCGCAGGTTCTCTTCCATCATCGGGCCGAGGATGAAGCCCAGCAGCAATGGCGCAGGCTCGGTGCCCAGCTTGTGGAAGATGTAGCCGATCAGACCAAACGCACCCACCATCCAGATGTCAAAGGTGTTGTTGTTGGTGGAGTACACGCCCACCGCGCAGAACAGCACGATGGACGGGAACAGCCAGCGGTAAGGCACCGTCAGCAGCTTGATCCACACACCGATCAGCGGCAGGTTCAGGATCACGAGCATGGCATTGCCGATCCACATCGAAGCGATCAGGCCCCAGAACAGTTCAGGGTTGCTGGTCATCACCTGGGGGCCAGGCTGGATGTTGTGGATGGTCATGGCACCCACCATCAGCGCCATCACGGCGTTGGGGGGAATGCCCAGGGTCAGCAGAGGAATGAACGAGGTTTGCGAGCCAGCGTTGTTGGCAGACTCAGGAGCCGCCACACCGCGGATATTGCCTTGGCCGAAGGGTACTTCACCAGGGTGCAACTTGGTCTTCTTCTCGATAGTGTAGGCCGCGAAAGCCGACAACAGCGCACCACCGCCAGGCAGGATACCCAGGGCAGAACCCAGAGCAGTACCGCGCAGCACGGCGGGGAACATGCGCTTGAAATCCTGCGCTGTGGGGAACAGACCTTGCACCTTGGCGGTGAACACTTCGCGGTCTTCTTCGGGACGCGAGAGGTTGGCGATGATTTCACCATAGCCGAACACGCCCATGGCGATCGTCACGAAACCAATGCCGTCGGTCAGCTCAGGAATGTCGAAGCTGAAACGTGCCACGCCCGAGTTCACGTCGGTACCCACCAGCCCCATCAACAGGCCCAGAACAATCATGGCCACCGCCTTGAGCAGCGAGCCCGAAGCCAGCACCACAGCGCCAATCAGGCCCAGCACCATCAGCGAGAAGTATTCGGCAGGGCCGAACTTGAAGGCCACTTCGGTGAGCGGAGGCGCGAAGGCCGCCAGGATCAGCGTACCCACGCAGCCCGCGAAGAACGAGCCCAAACCCGCAGCGGCCAGCGCGGGGCCTGCACGGCCCTTGCGGGCCATCTGGTAGCCGTCGATCACAGTCACCACCGACGACGATTCGCCCGGCAGGTTCACCAAGATGGCGGTGGTCGAACCACCGTACTGCGCGCCGTAATAGATACCGGCCAACATGATCAGCGCAGCCACGGGGGGCAGCGCGTACGTGGCGGGCAGCAGCATGGCGATGGTGGCCACAGGGCCAATGCCAGGCAACACGCCAATCAGCGTGCCCAGCAGACAGCCGACAAAGCAGTAAACGAGATTTTGAAACGTGAAGGCGACGCCGAAGCCGAGCGCCAGGTTATCGAACAATTCCATGGTGGTGCTCCTGCCTTAACCCGAAATGAAACTAGGCCACACCGGGAACTGCAACTTCAGCGCCCACACGAAAGCCACATAGCTGCCTGCCGCCAGAATGGTGGCCAGCACAAACACGCCCTTGGCGTTGAACTCATTGCTGGCCAGGCTGGCAATGAAGGTCAAGGCGTAGATGCCAACGATCAGGCCCATGGCCGGAACGCCGATGCTAGGCAGACCGCCCAGCAAGATGCCGAAGGTGAAGTTGGCCGCCAGGATGAAGAACAGCGGCTTCCAGGCCCACTTGCCGATCTTGTCGCCGTCGGCGGTCTCTGTCGTGGTGGCCTTGAAGGTGATCACCAGACCGATGACGGCCAGCAAGATCCCCAGGATCAACGGGAAGTAGCCAGGGCCCATGCGGGCACCAGTGCCAATGTTGTACGAGGTAGCACCCCACGCAAAGGCAGTGCCTATACCCATGAACATGAGACCGGCAAAAAAGTCTTTTTGACTCTTGATACTCACGAGTTTGTCCCCTTAACGGAAATTCGGATCGGGCGATTGTGGTTCCAAGGTTCGGGGCACTCGATGTGGATTCCACCTACATTCCGTAACGCGCCTATGGTGGGCACCGAAATTCCAGGGAAAACCCCGATGTGGAGAACACTTATGCCTCCAGCGGTGGCGTAGCCGCAATGACCTCTTCGAGCGAGGTCACCCCTTCCGCCACCCGCAGCGCGCCTGCCAAACGCAGCGGGCGCATGCCGTCTTGCACGGCCTGGCGGCGCAGCGCCTCGATGGACGGAGCCTGGTTGATCTTGTCCTTGAGCGGCTCGGTCACCGTGAGCAGTTCATACAGCCCCATGCGCCCCTGAAACCCGGTCATACGGCAGTCCACGCAGCCCACGGCCTTGTAGGGCTGGTAGGCACCGTTGAGCTTCCAGGGCTTGACCACCTCGGCCAAGGCCTCACGCTGCGCGGTGGGGTCTGGCTGCTTGCACTGCTTGCAGAACGTGCGCACCAGCCGCTGCGCCAGCACACCCAGCAGCGTGGCGTTGATGAGGTAGGGCGGCACACCCAGTTCCATCATGCGGGTGATGGCACTGGGGGCATCGTTGGTGTGCAGGGTGGAGAACACCAGGTGCCCTGTCAACGCCGCCTGGATCGCCATCTCGGCCGTTTCCAGGTCACGGATTTCGCCCACCATGATGATGTCCGGGTCCTGCCGCATGAGGGCGCGCAGCCCCTCGGCAAAGTTGAAGTCGAGCTGCGGCTGCACCTGGGTCTGGTTGAAGCTGGGCTCGATCATTTCGATGGGGTCTTCCACCGTGCTCACATTGACCTCTTCGGTGGCCACGCGCTTGAGCGTGGAGTACAGCGTGGTGGTCTTGCCCGAGCCCGTGGGCCCGGTCACCAAAATGATGCCGTGCGGGCGCTTGACCAAGCTTTCCCAGCGCTGCGCATCGTGCAGCGAAAAGCCCAGCGCGTCCAGGTCTTTCACGGCGTTGTCGGGGTCAAAAATCCGCATCACCATCTTTTCGCCAAACGCCGTGGGCAAGGTGGACAAGCGCATTTCCACCTCTTCGCCGCGCGGGTTGCGGGTCTTGATGCGGCCGTCCTGCGGGCGGCGCTTTTCCACCACGTCGATGCGGCCCAGCAGCTTGATGCGCGAAATGATGGCGTTGTGCACGCCCATGGGCATCTGGTACACCGGGTGCAGCACACCGTCGATGCGAAAGCGGATCACGCCCTGCTCGCGCCGTGGCTCCAGGTGAATGTCGCTGGCGCGCTGGTCGAAGGCGTATTGCCACAGCCAGTCCACCACCTTGACCACGCCCTGGTCGTTGGCGTCGAGCTGCTTGTTGGTCTTGCCCAGTTCCACCAGTTGCTCAAAGCTGCTGCCCGCGCTGGCGCCACCGGCCTTCTGGGCAGAACGCACGGATTTGGCCAGCGCAAAAAATTCGGCGGTGAAGCGGTGGATGTCTTGGGGGTTGGCCACCACGCGGCGCACGGTGCGGCGCGACTGGCGCTCGACCTCGGCCACCCAGTCGGTCACAAACGGCTCGGCCGTGGCCACCACCACTTCGGTGGGCGTGACCTGCACGGGCAGGACCTTGTGGCGTTCTGCATAGGTGGCGCTCATGGTGTCCGCCACGCGGCCCACATCCACCCGCAGCGGATCAATGCGCAGATACGGCAGGCCAGCGCGTTGGGCCACGTATTCGGTCAGTGCCTCGATGTCCAGCGGGCGGCCATCGCTCGCACGCGCCATGGCCACGTTGGACAGGCGCACCAGCGGGTTCTGGGCGCTTTCGGCCTGCGAACAGCGCGCAATGGTGCGCTGCGCCTCGTCGGCCGAAATCACGCCATCGGCGCTGAGCCAGTCCACCACCTTGCGCCAGACCAGGGGGCCTGTGAACGCAGCGGGCGAAGAAGCGCGGGGAACGGCGGGAGGAACGGTGGACATGGGACAAACCTGCTGGAATCGACAACATCAACAACCCGGGCCGCACACCAGTGCCGCCCTGGCCTTCTTCAAGCCACCACGGGCTTGAACACGCGCAGCCACTTGGTGGCAGGCAGGCCCCAGCGCTCCTGCACCACCTCGGCGCGGGCCATCAGCTCGGCGCGCTTGGGGCGCGAAGGGGTGCGCTGGGCCAGCACCACGGTGTTGCCTTCGCGCGTGGGCTTGAAGGCCCACAGCGCCTCTTCGCCAAACGCCGTGGCCATGCTTTGCAGGCTGCGCTCAAAGCTGGACGATCGGCCAAACAGGTTCACCGTCATGCACCCGTCTTCCGACAGCAGCGCGCGGCAGTCGGCGTAGAAGTCGGGGCTGTCGAGCACGGGCGCGGCGGCTTCGTGGTCGTACAGGTCCACCGCCAGGGCATCGACCGTGCCCAGCCACATGGGGTCGCGGATTTCCTTGGCGGCATCGCCCAGGATGACGCGCAGCTTGGCCCCATCGGGCGGCAGCTTGAACCACTGGCGGCACACGGCCAGCACCTGCGGGTTCAGCTCAATCGCGGTGGCACACAGGCGCAGTTTTTTGTGGCAAAACTTGGTGATGGCCCCGGCCCCCAGGCCCAGCTGCATGGCGTGCCGCTTGGTGACGGAGGTGGACTCCACAAACAGCAGCCAGGCCATCATGCGCTGCACGTATTCCAGCTCGAGCGCGAAGGGGTCGTCCACGCGCATGGAGCCCTGGATCCAGGGGGTGCCCAGGTGCAGGTGGCGCACTTCGCCATCGTCAGAAACGCTGACTTCCGGCAGCTCGGGGGTGGTGTTTTTCTTGCGGGTCATGGTTCAAAGCAATCCGTGCGCGGCCATCAGTTCGGCCCAGGCAGTCTGTTTACGTTCAAAGCTCCAGCTGGCGTTGGCAGGGCTGGTGGAGGGCAGGCGCACCGACTGCACCTGGGCGCCAGGGTAGGCGCCCGCCCATTGTTGCCGCACCGCCGCGCTGTGCTTGAAGCTTTCCCCACCATTGTGGGCGATGGCGCGCAGGCCAGGGCATTCGCGCAGCAACTGCGCAAAATCGTTGACCACCGCGTTGCGGATGCTGGTGTCCAGGCTGCCCTCGCGCTCACAACTGGCGTACACATCCCACAGGCCCAGGCGGCGCTCCAGCAGCCAGGCACAGCGCTGGGCGTAGTGCTGCGGCCCGGCGGGCGGCAAGGGGTGCTGGGGCCACAGGCTTTGCAGAATGCGCCAGAAGTGGTTTTGCGGGTGCCCGTAATACTGCTGCGCCTTGAGCGACGCCGCACCAGGAAAGCTGCCCAGCACCAGCACCACGGTGCGATCCGACACCACCGGGGGCAAGCCCACCAGCCGCGTCGGCGCCTCACTGGCTGGGGTTGCAGCGCCGTCGGCCAAGGGTGCGGTTTCCTGCGGGGTGGTCATGGCGGGGGATTGTGAACGGCCTGTGTATCCAGAATGTATCCAGGCACCACCTGGGCGCTTCAACTATGAAATCAATAGCAGCTAGCGCTTGATGCATAAGCGCTACAGGCCATTTTGATGCAATAACTTCTGCAACCCCGGCAATGCGGCGCAGGCGTTGGCGGTGGTGGCCTGGGCCAGGTCCGCCACGGCCATGCCGCGCAGATCGGCCACCACCTGCGCAATGCGGGGCAGCTCGGCAGGGGTGTTGCGCCCCTGGGGCTGGCCCTGCGCCCGCTCGGCAACGGTGGTGTAGAGCCAGTGCGGGGGAATGTCGGGCGAATCGGTTTCCATCACCAGGCTGCCCAGCGGCAGCTCGGTGGCCAGGCGGCGCAGTTGCAGGGCGCGGTCGTACGTCACCGCCCCGCCAAACCCCAGCTTGAAGCCCAGCGCAACAAACGCCTGGGCCTGCTGCAGGCTGCCGTTGAACGCGTGGGCGATGCCCCCGCGCACCTTCACCTGGCGCAGCGCCTTCAGAAGCTGGTCGGCCGAGCGGCGCACATGCAGGATGACGGGCAAATCAAACCGCCGCGCCAGCGCCAGCTGCTCGCGGTAAAAGCGCTGCTGGCGTTCGGCGTCCAGCCCCGGCACAAAGTAGTCGAGCCCGATTTCGCCCACTGCCACCAGGCGTGGGTCAGCGCGGTGTTGCTGCAGGGTGTGGGCCAGCAGCTCCAGGTCTTCGTCCTGCGCGCGGCCGGTGTACAGGGGGTGAATGCCCAGGGCGTAGCTGTCGCCATGGCGGTGGGCCAGCAGGCGCACGCTGTCCCAGTTGCTGCGCTCTACCGCGGGCAGCACGCAATGCACCACGCCCTGGGCCCGGGCCTGCTCGCGCACCGCGTCCACATCGTGCGCCAGCTCGGGCGCATCCAGGTGGGCGTGGGTGTCAATCCAGGCCATGGGCCGCGTGTATGCCGATCAGCGCAGCACGCCAGAGGTGAGCCGCACCACCCGGTGGCAGCGCGCGGCCAGTGATTCGTCGTGCGTCACCATCACAAACGCGGTGCCCTGGTCGCGGGCCAGTTGCAGCATCAGGTCGAACACGCCATCGGCGGTGCTGCGGTCGAGGTTGCCGGTGGGCTCGTCGGCCAGCACGCAGGCCGGGCGCGTGACCAGGGCGCGGGCAATGGCCACACGCTGGCGCTCGCCGCCCGACAGCTCGGCCGGGCGATGCTGCAAGCGCCCGGCCAGGCCCACGGAGGCCAGCACGCGCTCGGCCTCGGCATGGCACTGGGCCAGCGGCAGGCGGCGGATGCGCAGGGGCATGGCCACGTTGTCGAGCGCGCTGAACTCCGGCAACAAGTGGTGAAACTGGTAGATGAAGCCCAGGTGCTGGTTGCGCAGCTGGCCCTGCCGCTCGGGCGAAAGGGCCGACATCTCCGCCCCCTTCAATCGCACGGTGCCCGCCGTGGGCGCATCCAGCCCGCCCAGCAGATGCAGCAGCGTGCTCTTGCCCGAACCCGACGCACCGACGATGGCCAGCGTCTCGCCTGCACGGATTTGCAGGTCCACGCCGTGCAGCACGGTCACGTCCAGGCGGCCTTCGGTGAAGCGCTTGGTCAGGCCCTTGGCTTCCAGCACCACCTCACCGCCCAGAGAATTTTGGCCATTTTGGCCTGCAGCGCCCTCTGAATAAGCGCGAGCAGCTACATTATTCATAGCGGAGTGCCTCTGCAGGATTGACACGGCTGGCACGCCAGCTGGGGTACAGCGTGGCCACGAAGGCCAGCACCAAAGAAATGACGCCAATGGGCACGATGTCGCTGGCCTGCGGCTCGCTCGGCATCTTGCTGATGAGGTAAATGTCTTTGGGCAAGAAGCTGGCGTTCAGCGCCCGCTCAATGGCCGGGACGATCACATCGATGTTGGCGGCAATGCCCAGGCCCAGCAGCAGGCCCACGCAGGTGCCAATCACCCCCACCATGGCGCCCTGCACCACAAAGATGCCCATGATGCTTTTCGGGCTGGCGCCCAGCGTGCGCAGGATGGCGATGTCGGCGCGCTTGTCCGTCACCGTCATCACCAGCGTGCTCACCAGGTTGAAGGCGGCCACCGCCACGATGAGGGTGAGGATGATGAACATCATGCGTTTTTCAAGCTGCACGGCGGCAAACCAGGTGCGGTTTTGCTGCGTCCAGTCGCGGATCAGCAGGTCGCCGCTCAGGCTGCCCGCCAGTTGCTGCGCCACCTCGCGGGCCTGGTGCAGGTCTTTGAGCTTCAGGCGCACGCCCGTGGGGCCTTCCAGCCGGAAGATGCGCTGCGCGTCTTCGTGGTGCAGCATGACCAGGGCCGAGTCGTATTCGTAGTGGCCGGAGTCAAACGTGCCCGCCACCGTCATCTGCTTGAGGCGGGGCACCACGCCTGCGGGGGTGACTTGCCCGGCCGGGGCAATCAGCGTGATGGCATCGCCCACACGCGCCCCCAGCGAATGGGCCAGCTCGCGCCCCAGCACCACGCGGAACTCGCCAGGCACCAGTTGCTTGAGCACCTCGGCGTTGGTGGCGGCCAAGTCGGTCACCGCGCCTTCTTTGTCAGGGTCAATGCCGCGCACCAGCGTGCCCTTCATGTCTTCGCCACGCGCCAACAGCGCCTGGGCCGACACAAAGGGCGCAGCGCCCACCACGTTGGGGTTTCGCTGCGCTTCGGCCAGCGTGCGGGCCGGGTCGGGCATGGCCGCCCCGTGGGGCGCGAAGATCTCGATGTGCGACACCACACTGAGCATGCGGTCGCGTACCTCTTTTTGAAAACCGTTCATTACGCTCAGCACGATGATGAGCGCCGCCACCCCCAGGGCAATGCCCAGCATGGACACGCCCGAGATGAACGAGATGAAGCCGTTGCGCCGCGTAGCGCGGCCAGCGCGGGTGTAGCGCCAGCCCAAAGCCAGTTCGTAAGGAATTTGCATGGAAACGCGATTGTGGCATTGGGTGGAAGCCCTTCTGGACAACCCGCCAGGGCGCCCCCCGGATAATCCCCCCATGGCTCTTATCACCCTACTCAATGCCCAGCTGGCTTTCGGGCATGTCGCTTTGCTGGACCACACCGGCTTTTCTCTTGAAACCAATGAACGCGTCGGCCTGATTGGCCGCAACGGCGCGGGCAAGTCTTCGCTGCTCAAAATCCTGGGCGGGCTGGCCAAGCCCGACGACGGCACGCTGCAAGTGCAGCAAGGCACCCGCATCGCCTTTGTGGAGCAAGAACCCGCACTGGACCCCGACGCCACCATCTTCCAGGCGGCCTCTGCCGGGCTGGCCGGGGTGATTGCCTTGCGCGAACAATACCTGGCCCACGCCGATGGCGTGGACCTGGACGCCCTGCAAACCCAGATTGAAGCGGCCGACGCCTGGAACTGGGAGCAGCGCGTGGAAGAAACCCTGCAGCGCCTGCACCTGAACCCCGACGCCCGCGTGGGCGACCTCTCTGGCGGCACCAAAAAGCGCGTGGCCCTGGCCCAGGCGCTGGTGGCCCGGCCCGATGTGCTGCTGCTCGATGAGCCCACCAACCACCTGGACCTGGACTCCATCCGCTGGCTGGAAGATTTGCTCATCGACTTCAAGGGCAGCGTGGTCACCATCACCCACGACCGGGCGTTTCTGGACCGCATTGCCACCCGCATCGTTGAGCTGGACCGGGGCCAGCTGCGCTCGTACCCCGGCAACTTTGCGGCGTACCGCCTGCAAAAGGAAGAGCAGCTGGCGCAGGAAGCCGTCATCAATGCCAAGGCTGACAAGCTGCTGGCGCAGGAAGAAGTGTGGGTGCGCAAAGGCGTGGAAGCGCGCCGCACCCGCAGCCAAAGCCGCATTGGCCGCCTGGAAAAGCTGCGCGAAACCCGCGCCGCCCGCCGCGATGTGGTGGGCAAGGTGAAGATGGAAGTGGGCACCGGTGGCGACAGCAACTACCAGGGCAAGATCGTGGCCGAGCTGCAGCACGTGAGCAAAGCCTTTGGCGACAAGGTGATTGCCCGCGACTTCAGCGCCACGCTGCTGCGCGGCGACAAGATTGGCCTGCTGGGCCCCAACGGCGCAGGCAAGACCACGCTGCTCAAGATGATTCTGGGCGAGCTGGAACCGGACAGCGGCACCATCCGCCGTGGCGCCAACCTGCAGGTGGCCTACTTCGACCAGCTGCGCGACGCGATTGACCTGGACGCCACGCTGGAAGACTTCATCAGCCCCGGCAGCGAGTGGATCGAGATCAATGGGCAGCGCAAGCATGTGCGCAGCTACCTGGGCGACTTTCTGTTCTCGCCCGCCCGTGCGCATTCGCCGGTGCGGTCGCTGTCGGGCGGCGAGCGCAACCGCCTGCTGCTGGCCCGCCTGTTCGCCCGCCCCGCCACCGTGCTGGTGCTGGACGAGCCCACCAACGACCTGGACATCGAAACCATCGACCTGCTGGAAGAACTGCTGCTGGACTACCCCGGCACCGTGTTCCTCGTCAGCCACGACCGCACCTTTCTGGACAACGTGGTCACCAGCACCATTGCCTACGAAGGCGACGGTGTGTGGCGCGAATTTGAAGGCGGCGTGGAAGACTGGCTGCAGCAATCCCAGCGCAGCCAGGCCCTGCGCGATCAGCGCAACACACCGCCCGCAACCACGGCAGCGCCTGCCGCAGAGGGCAAGGGCGGCAACGCGGCGGCCAAAGACGAGCAAGCCGCCACCCTCAAGAAGAAGCTGAGCTACAAGGAGCAGCGCGAGCTGGAGCAACTGCCCGACCGCATCGCCGCGCTGGAGGCCGAGCAGCAGTCCATCCAGCAAGAGCTGGCCGATGGCACGCTCTACACCCGCGACCCGCAGCGCGCCACGGCCCTGCACGCCCGCGAAGGCGTGATCGAAGAAGAACTGCTGGCCGCGCTGGAGCGGTGGACGGATCTGGCCCCCTGACCGATGGCGGGGCTCAGCCCCCGCCGCCCCAGCCACTGCCGAACCACCGCCCCTGCGGCGGCCATGCCGCCCGCCCGCTGCCGCACCCACGAAAATACGGCCCATGCCCGCACCGCACCATTTGCTGATCCCGTACGCCGCCAGCCGCGCCCCCGGCGCCCAAGAGGCCCTGAAAAGCCTGGCCCTGCCCCATCTGGACCGCCTGCTGGCCCGCCTGAGCGCTGCAGACGCCAGCCCTGGCGAGGAAACCAGCCTCACCCCCCCGCACGAACGCGCGCTGGCCCAGGCGCTGGGTCTGGGCACCCAAGACGGGCTCATCCCTTGGGCTGCTTGGCACCACATGCAGCAAGGGCAACCAACGGGCGAAGCACCCAGCAATGCGGCCTGGGCCTTCATCACGCCCTGCCAGTGGCAAGTCACCACCGACCACATCACCCTGCACGACCCGGCCCGCCTGGGCCTGGACGAAGCTGCCTCGTGTGAGCTGCTGGCCATCGTGGCCCCGTGGTTTGCAGAGGATGGCATCACCCTGCACTACGACCAGCCCACCCGCTGGCTGGCCAGCAGCCCGTTGTTTGCCACGCTGGCCACTGCCTCGCTTGAACGCGTGCAGGGCCGCGACGTGCGCGCCTGGATGCCCGACGCACGCGAGGCCCGCACCCTGCACCGCCTGCAAAGCGAGATGCAGATGCTGCTCTACACCCACCCCTTCAACGACGCCCGCACGGCCCAGGGCCTGCCAGCGGTCAACTCGTTCTGGGTCCACGGCACCGGGGCATTACCCGCGGGTCTGGCAGGGCCCGCACACACCCCGCAGGTGGCAGACGCCCTGCGCGCCCCCGCCCTGCGCGAAGACTGGCGCGCCTGGGCCAGTGCCTGGACCGCGCTGGACGCAGGCCCCGTGGCCGAGCTGCTGCGGCAAGCCGAACAGGGCCAGCCCGTGCGGCTGACGCTGAGCGGCGAGCACAGCGCGCAAACCTTCCACACCGCACCCCTGGGGCTGGTGCAGCGCTTTCAACGCCTTTTCAGGCCCCAGCGCTTTATGGACGTGCGCGAACAGCTATGAAAATCGTAGCAAGAAACATTCCCCCCCGCACCGCCTGGGCGCTGGAGCAAGCAGGCGTGCACCCCCTGCTGGCCCGCCTGTACGCCGCACGCGGCGTGCAAAGCAAAGAAGAGCTGGACGACGGCCTGGCCCGCCTGCTGCCCCCAGCGAGCATGAAGGGCATTGACGCCGCCGCGCGTCTGCTGGCCGATGCCATGGCGCAGAACCTGCGTCTCGTCATCGTGGCCGACTACGACTGCGACGGTGCCACCGCCTGCGCCGTGGGCGTGCGCGGCCTGCGCCTGCTGGGTGCGCAGAACGTGGACTACCTGGTGCCCGACCGCGTGGCCGACGGCTACGGCCTCAGCCCATCCATCGCCCGCCGCGTGAAGGAACGCGGGGCCGATGTGCTCATCACCGTGGACAACGGCATTGCCAGCGTGGAGGGCGTGGCCGAGGCCAAGGCCCTGGGCCTGCAAGTGCTCGTCACCGACCACCACCTGCCCGGCCCCGCGCTGCCTGCGGCCGACGCCATCGTCAACCCCAACCAGCCGGGCTGCACGTTTGAGAGCAAGTCCATGGCCGGGGTGGGCGTGATGTTCTACGTGCTGCTGGCCCTGCGCGCCGAGCTGCGCGCACGCGGTGTGTTTGACGCCGCGACACAGCCCAAGCTCGACCCGCTGCTCACCCTGGTCGCCCTGGGCACCGTGGCCGATGTGGTCAAGCTCGACGCCAACAACCGCCGCCTCGTGGCCCAGGGCTTGAGGCGCATCCGCGCAGGCCAAATGCCTGCGGGTGTGGCCGCCCTCTTCACCGTGGCAGGCCGCAAGGCGGCTGCCGCCACCACGTTCGACTTTGGCTTTGCCCTAGGCCCGCGCATCAACGCCGCAGGGCGTCTCGCCGACATGACGCTGGGCATCGAATGCCTGCTGACAGACGATGCAGGCCGCGCTGCCGAGTTGGCCGCCACGCTGGACGGCATCAACCGCGAGCGCCGCGAGATCGAGGGCGGCATGCGCGAGCAGGCCATGCTGATGGCCGAGAGCCTGTTTGACGAGAGCGAAGAGCCCCCGCCCGCCATCAGCGTGTTCGACCCCGACTTTCACGAAGGCGTGGTCGGCATCGTGGCCAGCCGCATCAAGGACAAGCTGCACCGCCCCACCTTTGTGTTTGCGGCCAGCAGTGCGCCAGGCAAAGAGCACGAGCTCAAAGGCTCAGGCCGCTCCATCCCCGGTTTTCACCTGCGCGATGCGCTGGACCTGGTGGCCAAGCGCCACCCCGGTGTCATCCTCAAATTCGGCGGCCACGCCATGGCGGCGGGCTGCACGGTGGCAGAGGAATCGTTCGACGTGTTTGAGCAGGCCTTTGCCCAGGTCGCCCAGGAATGGCTGGACGCCGCCACCCTCACCCGCAAGATCGAAACCGACGGGCCGCTGGCCCCTGAATACTGCCGCGCCGACATTGTGGACACCCTGCACCGCGAAGTGTGGGGCCAGGGCTTTTTGCCCCCCACCTTCAGCGAAGAGGTAGAAGTGCTGAGCCAGCGCCTGGTGGGCGAGGCCAAAAATCACCTCTCCATCAAGCTCATCCACCAGGGCAACCCGGTGGACGCCATCTGGTTCGGCCGCACCGAGCCCCTGCCCGCACGCGTGCTGCTGGCCTTCCGCCTCGATGTGAACGAATGGAAGGGCGAGCGCAAGGTGCAGTTTCTGGTGGAAGGCGCGCAGCTTTAAGCCGCTGCCGCGGGGGCATGGAAGCGTTGCGCGCCCGGCAAAAGCCCTGGCGCCAGCGCAGCCGGGTCGAACCCGTAGAATGAATTCGTGACCTCCTACCTCAACGCTGACCTGCACTGCCACTCTGTCGTCTCGGACGGAACCCTCACGCCCGAAGAACTTGCCGCCCGCGCCAAGGCCAATGGCGTGGAGCTCTGGTCCTTGACCGACCATGACGAAATTGGCGGCCAGCACCGCGCCGCCGCTGCGGCACGCAGCCAGGGCATGGCCTACCTCACGGGCACCGAAATTTCCGTCACGTTTGCAGGCAACACGGTGCACATCGTGGGCCTGGGTTTCAACCCCGACAACACGGCTTTGGCCCAGGGGCTGGCCGCCACGCGCGCCGGGCGGGGCGAACGGGCGCAGGAGATGGCGGCGCAGCTTGCGCAAGTGGGCATCCACGGCGCCTACGAAGGTGCGCTCAAGTTTGTGGGCAACCCCGAGCTGATCTCACGCACGCACTTTGCGCGATTTTTGGTAGAGACCCAGGTGTGCCGCGACACGAACGAGGTCTTTCGCAAATACCTCACCGAAGGCAAACCCGGCTACGTGCCCCACCGCTGGGCCACGCTGGGCGATGCGGTGCGCTGGATCACCGAGGCCGGTGGCCTGGCCGTGATTGCCCACCCGGCGCGGTACAAGTTCACTGCCAACGAGGAATACGCCCTGTTCTCCGAATTCAAGGCCCACGGCGGGGCGGGCGTTGAGGTGGTGACGGGCAGCCACACTGCCGCAGAGTACGTGACCTACGCCGCCATGGCCGAAGAGTTTGGGCTGGCAGCGTCGCGCGGCAGTGACTTCCACAGTCCGGACGAGTCCCACACCGACCTGGGCACCCTGCCCTACCTGCCGGGCCACCTCACCCCCATCTGGGAAACGCTGGCCGACCGCGTGCGGCCCGCCACCTGACCCCTTCAACGCAGCAGGCCTTGCCATGGCACAGTATTTCGAAGTCCACCCCGACAACCCGCAGCCCCGGCTGCTCAAGCAGGCCGCTGCGCTGCTGCAAAAGGGCGGCATCGTGGCCGTGCCCACCGATTCGAGCTATGCCCTGGTCTGCCACCTGGACGACAAGGACGCGGCAGACCGCCTGCGCCGCATTCGCCAGGTGGACGAAAAGCACCACCTCACGCTGCTGTGCCGCGACCTGTCGGAACTGGCCAACTACGCCCGCGTGGACAACCGCCAGTACCGGCTGCTGAAGCTGGGCACGCCCGGCCCCTACACCTTCATCCTGGAAGCCACCAAGGAAGTGCCGCGCCGGGTGAGCCACCCGTCTCGCAAGACCATCGGCCTGCGGGTGCCCGACCGCAAGGGCCTGCAACTGCTGCTGGAACTGCACGGTGCGCCGCTGCTGGCCACCACGTTCATCCCCGCAGGCGAAAGCGAACCCCTGAACGACCCCGAAGAGATCCGCGAACGCTATGAAAAAGTGCTGGACGCCATCGTGGACGCAGGCGGCTGCCCGCAAGAACCCACCACGGTGGTGGACCTCACCCCCATGGGCACTGGCGGCGACCCAGAGGTTGTGCGCGAGGGGCGCGGTAGCCTGCAGGCCCTGGGGCTTTGAGCCAGCCCTGACCAGCACAGGTCTGAATCGCTCCACCCCACCCCGCTCGCTGTCCGGCCATCTGCGCCATGGCCCCAGGGAGCCCACCGCTGTCTGAGACAATACGCAGGTGGACACCTCCAATCTCATCCAGACCATCCTCATCTACGCACTGCCCGTGCTGTTCGCCATCACCGTGCACGAGGCGGCCCACGGCTATGCAGCCCGCCACTTCGGTGACAACACGGCGTACATGATGGGGCGCATCACGCTCAATCCCGCCAAGCACATCGACCCCGTCGGCACCATCCTGATGCCGTTGTTGCTGTACTTCGCCACGTCGGGCGCCTTCCTGTTCGGCTATGCCAAGCCTGTGCCGGTCAACTTTGGCAATTTGCGCAAACCCAAACAGCAGATGGTGTGGGTGGCGCTGGCCGGGCCTGCGTCCAACTTTGTGCAGGCGGTGGCCTGGGGCGTAGTGCTGATCACCATGGTGGGCATGGGTATGGATGAGCGCTTCTTCATCGAAATGGCGCGTGCCGGTGTGCAGGTCAATCTGGTCATGTGGGCGTTCAACCTGTTCCCGCTGCCGCCGCTGGACGGCGGGCGCATTCTGGTGGGCCTGTTGCCCTGGAAGCAGGCGCACATGGTGTCGCGCATCGAGCCCTGGGGCTTTTTCATCGTGATGGCATTGGTCATCGCGGGTGTGGTCGGCAGTTTGTGGCTGCGTCCGCTGATGAGCCTGGGCTACAGCACCATCAACCTGCTGCTCACGCCGCTCACCGCCTTGCTGCGCTGAATTCCGCCTTTTTCTCTTCCTCCTGCAGACCTTGTTTCCATGAGCACCACGCGCTTTCTCACCGGCATCACCACCACCGGAACCCCGCACCTGGGCAACTTTGTGGGCTCCATCCGGCCTTCGGTGGCCGCCAGCCTGCGCCCTGGCGTGCAAAGCTTTTATTTCCTGGCCGACTACCACGCACTCATCAAGTGCGAAGACCCGGTGCGCATCCAGCGCTCCACGCTGGAGATTGCCGCCAGCTGGCTGGCCTCCGGGCTCGACCCGGAGAAGGTGACCTTTTACCGCCAGTCCGACATCCCCGAGATTCCCGAGCTGAACTGGATGCTGAGCTGCGTGACCGGCAAGGGGCTGCTCAACCGTGCCCATGCCTACAAAGCATCCCAGGACAAGAACCTGGAAGCCGGGCGCGATGCCGATGACGGCGTGACCGCGGGCCTGTTCATGTACCCCGTGCTCATGGGCGCCGACATTTTGATGTTCAAGGCCCACAAGGTGCCCGTGGGGCGCGACCAGGTGCAGCACATTGAAATGGCGCGCGACATGGCCAGCAGCTTCAACCACCTGTATGGCGAGCACTTTGTGCTGCCAGAAGCGGTGATTGACGACAACGTGGCCACCCTGCCGGGGCTGGACGGCCGCAAGATGAGCAAGAGCTACAACAACACCATCCCGCTGTTCTCTTCGCGCGACCAGCTCAAGAAGCTCATCGGCAGCCTGCTCACCGATTCGCGCGCCCCTGGCGAGCCCAAGGACACCGAAGGCTCTGCGCTGTTCCAGATCTACCAGGCCTTTGCCACCCCCGAAGAAACCGAAGCCCTGCGCCGCGCCTATGCCGAGGGCATTGCCTGGGGCGATGCCAAGCAAGTGCTGCTGGAGCGGGTGGACCAGGTGATCGCACCGATGCGCGAGCAGTATGAATCGCTGATCAACCACCCTGAGCGCATTGAGCAGATCCTGCTACAGGGCGCTGAGCGGGCACGCGCCCTGGCCACGCCGTTCATCAAAGAGCTGCGCTCGGCCGTGGGCCTGCGCAGCCTGGCGCAAACCAGCGCGGCCCAAAGCACCAAGGCAGCCAAGGTGGCCCTGCCCTCGTTCAAGCAATACCGCGAGGCCGATGGCAAGTTCTACTTCAAGCTGCTGGCTGCCGATGGCCGCCTGCTGCTGCAAAGCACGGGCTTCGCGGCGCCCAAAGAGGCTGGCCAGGCGATTGCCCAACTGCAAACCCAGGCAGACGCCCTCGCCCAACTGGCGCAGCATCTGGCACCCGTGGAAGGCGTGGACACTGCCGATGTGCAAGCGGCCCTGCAAGCACTGGCCGCTGCCAATAACGGTTGAAGCCCGCCCTATTTCACTATCAAAAACATAGCTGCTGGCGCTTATTTATCAAGCGCTAGCGGCTATTTTCATTAGAAATCACTTATCACAGACATGCAGGCTTGCTGAGCATGTCTCTGCGCCAAGGCAAGCCTCCGTAACCTTGCCGTACACTGGGCCCACTGCTTTGAGGCGCCCATGCAAGCACTCCGCTCCGCTGCTGTTCTGTTGGCTGCAACCACCCTGGTGGCCGGTTGCAGCACCCTCCCCTCACCCACGTCTCCTCCTGCCACTCCCAACGACCACCCGCAGGTTGTGGTCAATTCACTGGGCATGCGGCTTGTGGCTATCCCCGCTGGCCGTTTCTGGATGGGCAGCGCTGAACCGGCGCGAGAACTGGCCAAAGCCTACCCCCTGCTGGAAGCGGAACGCTTTGCCGCCCTCAGCGATGAAGCCCCCGTGCATGAGGTGCATATCAGCCGCCCGTTTTACCTGGGCCAGCACGAGGTCACCGTGGGGCAGTTCCGGCGGTTTCTGGCCGAGTCGGGCTACCAGCCGGAATCGGTGTCTGACGGCACCGGCGGCTACGGCTACAACCCGCAATACGACCCAGCCACCACCCAGCGAGGCGATGCCTTTGAAGGGCGCGACACCCGCTATTCCTGGCGCAACCCAGGTTTCAAGCAAGATGACGACCACCCCGTGGTCAACGTCACCTGGAACGACGCCCAGGCCCTGGTGCAGTCGCTGAGCCAGCGCGAAGGCGTGCGCTACCGCCTGCCCACCGAGGCCGAATGGGAATACGCCTGCCGGGCCCAGACGCGAACACGCTACCCCCACGGGGACGACCCCGCCGCACTCACGCAGTACGCCAATGTGTTCGACCAATCCACAGCGCCGCTGTGGCCCAAGTGGAAGCAACATGCCCTGCCTGGCAACGACGGCTACGTTTTCACGGCGCCCGTGGGCAGCTACCCACCCAACGCCTGGGGCCTGCACGACATGCAGGGCAATGTGTGGGAATGGGTGTCCGACTGGCACGACGAGGGCTATTACGCCCAATCCCCCACTACCGATCCGCAAGGACCCGAAACAGGCTCCGTGCGCGTGCGCCGTGGCGGCTCGTGGCACACCTGGGCTTTTTATGCACGCTGCAGCTACCGCAACTGGAACAGCCCCCAAACCCGCTACACGCTGGTGGGCATGCGCCTGCTGCGCGAGTGGGGCCCAGCGGCAACCAAGCCGGACTGAGCCCTGGATTGCGCCCGGTTGGGCTCGCGCTTCACCAAGCCAACCCCAGTATCAAAACATCAACAAACGTCAACTAGACCTGCCAACGGGCTCAGGCTCGCGCCCAAACCGGGCACCCCTCGGAAATGATGGTCCACGGACAAAGCCGTAGGGAGAAACATGCGCATAGCCGCGTTAGACGACGATGCGCTTCAGCTCGATCTTTTCAAACAGGCCCTGCACGCCATGGGCCACACCTGCCACACCTACCTGACCGGAGCGCAGTTGCTGCACAGCTTGCAGAGCGAGTGCTTCGACCTGCTCATCGTGGACTGGCATTTGCCGGACACCACAGGGCCGGAGGTGGTGTGCTGGGTGCGCCAGCATGTGGGGCTGGAAATGCCCATTCTGTTCGTGCCCCACCGGCAGGAAGAGCGCGACATCGTGGAGGGCCTGTGTTGCGGGGCCGATGACTTCATGACCAAACCCGTGCGCATAGGCGAGTTGCGGGCACGGGTGGCCGCCGTGCTGCGGCGCTCTTACACAGACAAGCCCGAAGAGGTGCTGGAGTTTGGGAGATATCGGTTTCTGCCAGAGTCACGCTCTCTCGAAATTGATGGCGCGCCGGTGGAGCTGAAAAACCGCGAATACGAGCTGGCCCTGTTCCTGTTCCAGAACATGGGGGCAGTTGCTCACGCGGGATCATTTGAAGGAAGTGATCTGGGGCCAGGTGCCGGATGTGATGTCCCGCTCACTGGACACCCACATCTCCCGCCTGCGTATTCTGCTGGACCTGCGCCCCGCCAATGGTTTCATCGTGACCTCGGTGTACGGCGTGGGCTACCGGTTTGAAACCACGGAACAGGTACAGCCCGCCTGACCCCTGGCGCCGCACGGGTCGTCGCTTTGCACCCAAATATGGGCGCGGCGCAATGGCCGCCAACCACAGTTTTTCAGTGCCGGCCTCAGGGTCGCGCACTCACCAACCACCGCATGGGCAACTGCTCGCCCTGCGCCCCAGGAGTTCTTGTGTCGATCACACCGCCTACTCTCCGAATGCCCTTGTCCGCAGCACTGCTGGCTGCTGGCGCAGTCTTGATGACATCCCTCGCCCCGGACGCCTGGGCCGCAGACCAAAAGGACGAAACGCCTCACGTTGTGCAAGCGGGCGATACGCTGGAAGGCCTGTCCCAAAGCTACTTTGGCACGCCCCGCCTGTGGCACCAGCTGCAAGCGCGCAACAAAGTCAAAGACCCGCGCCAGTTGCAGCCGGGCTCGGTGGTGTGGATTCCCTTGGGCTTGCTGCCCGCTGAGTCCGCCCAGGTGGAATTCGTTCACGGTGATGTCAAGGTGCATACCGCAGAACCGGGAGCCTCCACAAACCCCGCAGCAGCGGCGAACCCACCAGTTGCTGCCGGCACGATGCTGGCCGAAGGCACCAGGCTGCAAGTAGGCCCCAACGGATTTGTGACCGTGCGGCTGGCAGACGGCTCCATCGTCAAGGTCAGCGCCCAGTCAGATGTCCAACTGCGCCAGCTGCGCAGGCGCGGCAGGGCGGGGTCTGTGCAGTCGGTGGTGGAGATTCAACGCGGCAGTGTCGAGTCCAGCGTTGCGCCCAGCACCGATGCCTCACGCCGCTTTGAGGTGCGCACCCCTCGCGCCGTGACCAGTGTGCGCGGCACCCGGTTTGGCGTGACCTTGAGCGAGTCTGGTGACACCACGGCCGCCGTACTGCAAGGGGCTGTGGCGGTGCAATCACGTGCAGCGGACAACCCTGCCCAGCACACCGCTGCGGCAACAGTCCTGCAACCCGGCCAAGGGCTGGCCGTGCAAGCCGATGGCACCGTGGGCAGCCCGCGAAGCCTGCTGCCCGCGCCCGACCTGACCTCGCTGCCGGCTGCGGTGCATGACCTTGGGCTGCTGGCGCTGAACGTGACAGCCCAGGCAGGCGCCAGTGTGTACCAGGCCATCGTGGCGCGTGATGCCGAATTGACGCAGGTGCTTCGTTCAGGCACGTTTGCCAATGGGCAGTTGCGCTGGAAGGGGCTGGACGATGGGCAATATTTCATCTCGGTGCGCGCTATCGACGCGGCGGGGATTGCCGGGTTGCCCACCCAGCCACTCACCGTCAAGACCCAGCCAGTACCGCCCCGGTACCAAAAACCTGCGCCCGACGCGGTGGTTTCCAACGCAGGCGGGCAGTTGCTGTGCACCCAGGTGGCTGGTGTGCGGTGGTACCGCATTCAGGTGGCGCCCCAAGCGGATTTCAACGCCCCGGTGCTCGATGAAAGCCGACTGGACAGCTGCACGCTGTCCGTCGCCCAACTGCCCGTGGGCAGTTACTTCTGGCGCGCAGCCAGTGTGCGCGAACTGCCTGGGGGCGGGGTAGACCAAGGCCCGTTTGCAGCACCGCAGCCCTTCAAGCTGGTGCAACAACCACCGGCCCTGTCGGCACAAGCCCTGCAAGCCGACGATGGGGGCACCACGGTGAGCCTGCGCTGGCCAGGGCAAGCAGGCCAGCGCTACCGCCTGCAACTGGCCAGGGAGATGCGCTTTGAAAAGCCCGTGCTGGACACCCTTCTGGACGAGCCCCGATGGGCGGCTTCTGACCTGGCGGCGGGCACGTATTTCTTGAGGGTGCAGGTGCTGGATCCCTCGGGCCTGCAGGGTGATTTTTCGCCACCGCGCTCCATCCGGGTGGGCACGGGCTTCAGCATCGGCTGGGGGCTGCCCGTATCTGACTCCAGCGGCGAGCCCGTGCGGCGCCCCTGATACCACCACCCCGCCCAGGACGCTTGCATGCCCAAAGCCGCACGCACCCGCGCGCAACAACGGCGCCTTGAATGGGCACTGCTGGCGCTGGCATTGCTCTGCCTGGTTGCCTGGCTCAGCCCACCGCAACAGATGGCGGGTCCGAATCATCTGGTCCAAAACCTGGAGCTGAGCTCACTGGCCCGTCCGCCCCATCCAGACATCGTGGTCATCGCGGTGGATGACCGCAGCATCACCTCGATTGGTCGCTGGCCCTGGCGACGTGCGCTGCATGCGCAGTTGGTAGACGTGGTGACCGCCCAGAATCCCAAAGCGATTGGGCTCGACATCCTCTTCAGCGAGCCCGACCTGGACTACCCGCTGGACGATGCCCTGCTGGCCCAGGCCCTGGCCCGCAGCCAACGGGTGGTGCTGCCGGTGCTGCAACGCAATCAGGCGGGGTTGACGGAAGCCACTTCTGAACTGCCGCTGGACGTCTTGGCTGACGCAGCTGCCGCGATGGGCCATGTGCATGTCGCGCCCGATGGCGATGGGGTGGTGCGCGGTTTGTACCTGCAGGAGGGCCCGGCAAGCGCACCCTGGAACCACTTCAGTCTGGCGCTGCAATGTGTGGCGCAGAACGCGGCGGCCCGGTGCAAAAAATCACCCCCAACCAATAGCACGCCAGTCACTCCTCCACATTGGACTGAGCGGCAGCCCGAGCTGATCGCCTACGCAGGAGGGCCGGGCCACTACCCCACCTACTCCTACATCGATGTATTGCGGGGGCAGGTACCTCCCAACGCATTCCAGGGCAAATATGTGCTGGTCGGGGCTGTGGCATCCGGCTTGGGGGATACCTTTGCCACCCCCGTCAGCAGTGGTGCGCGCCTGATGCCAGGGGTGGAAGTCGTGGCTCATATCCTTGACAGCCATTTGTCCGGCATCCACCTCAAAGCCGCGCCTGCAGCGGCCAACATTGCATTCAACCTGCTGCCCGTGGCAGTCGCCTTGCTCACTCTGCTGTTTGCCGGGCCGCTGACGGCCTTGCTCGCCAGCTTTGGGTTGGGCCTTGGCACTTTGCTGATGTCGATGGCGCTCATGCGCTGGACGGGGTGGCACTTTGCCCCTGCCGCAGCATTGCTGGGTCTGGTGCTGGCCTACCCCCTGTGGAGCTGGCGCAGGCTCAACGCTGCCGCCCATTTTTTGCGCACGGAAATGGAACATCTGCGCAGCGAAGGCCTGCCCGTGCGCAATAGCCCATGGGCACGGCGCGGCGACTTCCTGGAAAGGCGCATCAACGCGGTGGAAGCCGCCTCGCGCCAGCTGCGGGATCTGCACCAGTTTGTGAGCAACAGCCTGCAGCAACTGCCAGCACCCAACTTTGTCTGTGATGCACAGGGCCGCATCCTCCTGGCCAATGTTGCTGCCCAGCGCCATGTGGGGTTGGGCCCTTTTGAGCCGCAATCTGCGCTGCAAGGCAAATCCATCTTCCAGGTGCTGCACGACTTGCAAGATGCCCACACCCTGCAACCGCTGTTGAGCCCCGATAAGCTCTTGGCCGGGCAGATTCCCGCCCAAAGCGAAGGGCACGATGCGAAAGGGCGCAGCCTGCTCATGCTGTGCAAGCCCTTCACCGAGTTTGCCAACGTGGGCTGGCTCATCACCTTGGTAGACATGACGGAGATACGCCGGGCGCTGCAACAACGCGACCAGGCTCTGCACTTCATCTCGCACGACATCCGCGCGCCCAATGCGTCCATCCTTACGCTGCTGGAGATGCAACGCAACAGCATGGAGCCCCTGCAGGCCGACGAGCTTCTCAAGCGCATCGAAAAATACGCCCAAGCATCGCTCAGTATGGCCGAAAGCTTTGTGAGACTGGCCAGCGCCCAAAACAACGAATACCGCGTAGCGCCGCTGGACCTGGCATCCGTGCTGCAGGACGCCGTGGACGACGCCTGGACCCAGGCCAGCAACCAGGAGGTGAGTGTCACTATCCTCCAGATTCCACATTCAGCACCCTGTGTGGGCGACCGCCCCTTGCTGGCACGGGCCATGGCCAACGTGCTCAACAACGCCATCAAATACAGCCCTGCCCGAGGTACGGTGCGGTGCAGCCTGTACGCGAGAGGCCCCAACTGGGTCATCAGCATTCGCGACGAAGGCCCGGGCATCGACCCAGCCCAGCAAGACCGACTGTTCAAACCCTTCTCTCGCCTTCATGACCTGACCCACCCCAACATTTCTGGAGTGGGCCTGGGCCTTGCGTTGGTGCACACCGTGGTCAAACGCCACGGCGGCTCACTGGAAGTGGAAAGTGCAGTGGGCCAGGGCGTCGAATTCAGGCTGGTGCTTCCAGCCTCTGCCAGCGATTGAGCACAAGGCGCAGCTATGCGCCAAAGCCCGTGGTGGCCTGAACGTGCCCATCATCGAACTGCAACACGCGCTCGGGCCAGCGCAGTGCAGCCAGCTTGAAATCGTGGCCCACCACGGCTCCTGACTTGCGCTCCAGCCAGCGCCCGCCTGCTGAAAAATCCACGCAGAACACATTGCCCCGCTGGCCGTGCCAAGCGAACGGGTGGGTGCTGGCAAACAGGTCCGCATCGCCCTTACCCACCGCCCCCGGGTCGATCTGGTGGACCCGCCGCCAGTAGTGGCCAACGACCACCGGCGTTGCTTCTGTGTAGGCATCCCACCACGGCATGCGCTGTGCAAAGCGCCACTTGCCGCCCGAGAAAAACGGCACCGCGCCCTTTTGTTCTACGCCAGAGGTCAGCACCTTCAGCGGGTTCAGCATCTGCTTGCTGGATTCGTACTCGGCATGGGCGTGCAAAAACGGCGGCTGGCGCTGGCTGTTTTCCAGCCCGTGCTCCCACTGCTCCAATTCGCGGGCCATGCGCTCGGCCAGTGCAGTCTCACGCGCCTGCTGCTGGGCAATGTGCTCCCACTGGTCGTACTCTGTTCGCACCGAGCCCAGTGGCAGGCGCCTGGCCGCTTCGATCTGCTCGTCCTGCCACGCCGCGTGGATCACGCGCAAGTCGGCACGTTCCAGACCGATGGGCAGCGTCGATAAAAACTGGACGATGTCTTGGCGTTCTTGCGGGGTGGGCCGCCGAAACGGCGCATATTTGTCATGGTCACGCGTGACACGCGCATCAAAAAACCAACCAGAGCCGTCCTTGGCATCCTCACGCAAAAGATTGATTTCGTGGTTGCCCAGCACCGCAGCTGCGCGGCCCGACTGCACCAGCTTTTGCACCAACGCCAAGACCGCCGGGCTGTCGGGCCCACGATCGCAAAAATCACCCACAAACACCAGCGTACGGCCCTGTGGATGGTGTCCTTGCAGGTCGTAGCCCAAATGGCTCAACAGCGCGAGCAGCGCATCGAACTCGCCATGGATATCACCCACGATATCCAGCGGTCCTTCGGGAAGCGATTGAATGAGGCTCATGGGATGGCAGGTGGTTTTAGGGCCGATGGAACGCGCCGCGCAGCAGGCCAGCCCTTCCATCTATTTTGAGGTCATATCAGGTGGCGCACTCTGGCACGCGAAGACCACTTTTTTCAGCGCCCCTTGCGAGGTCTGCAATCGTCCCCTTGGCCTACGCGCTGAGCCAACTGGGTTGCAGCCGAAAATTTACCCACCCGCGCACAAAGAAAAAGGCCCGGTGCTATGGTTTGAATAGCTACCGGGCCTTGATACATGGCGGAGAGGGTGGGACAGCCCCGAATCCACCAATCTCCAGAGGAGAAACCCCGAACTTACAGTGCTGTGTTACACGGTGAAGTTCACAGAGTTGAGATGGCTGGATGTTAGCAGGGGATGGCCTGATCGGCACTATGTACCGCACGCCGCACAGGTAGCAGGCTCTGACTTCCTATGCAATCCCCTTGTCGTTTTGAATCCACGTTTGCCATTGACCGGCCAAAGCGAACTTGCGAACCTAGAGGCTCGTTGATCGCACCCTCCGTCCCGGCTTTAGCTGGGTACGCGGTGCGTCTTTTTTTTGGCGAATCGAAAGGCAGCGCAAGATGATTGAGCATCTGGAAAACGAGGTACGCGACGAGCTGGAGGCCAGTAGGCAGGGGCAAAAGCGGGCCGTTGCCGTCATGCACGTCAACGGTGACCGCATAGAAGTGCTGGGGCGCATTGGCCCAAGCGGGGGCATTCGGCTAGGCTACAGCTACTGCGGTGTGAGGATGGAGCGTAAGACCCTGCTCACACTGGTTTGCCCTGAGCAATCTTGCCCCTGCCGGGTGGCATCGCTGGCGAAGTGGAAGCAGCATCAAGCCATCGTCATTCCTACAGCGCCGCCGCCGCGCTTTCAGCCTGTGGCCCGCCCGCTCTTTGAGGAGGTGGAAATTAGGGCCAATGGACGTAGCTGCCAAGCCCGCCCGGCATCGTTCCAGTGTCTGACGCAGTGCCCGCATTCCGTCCATGCAGTGATCCCCATGCAAAAGACAGGCTGGGACTTGTTCGAGGCCGGGCGCTATATCGCTGGGGGCGTACGCAAGAACCCGGAAACCGGCCTATCTGCACCGCTGCTGCCCACGCTGGAAGCCGCCCAAACGTGGCTTGCCACTCAGCCGCCATCGGGGATCGGCGTGAAGGCAGCCGTCTATGGTTGCTGATGCTTATCGAGTGGGCGAAGTAAAACGGACACCTCCATGTCCAGCGCATATGCCAGCCGCACGATGTTGTGCAGTGAAAGGTTGCGCTCTCCACGCTCTACGGAACTGACGTAGTTCGTATGCAGGTCGGCCCTTTCGGCCAATGCCTCCTGCGTCAATGCCTGCGCCTCACGAAAGCCGCGCAGTGTGGCCCCGAAGACCACCTGCGCTTTTTCCTTGGTAGGGGCCTTGGGGAGTCTGCGGAGCATGCCGGGAGTCTTCCGGCTCTCACACTATGAGTACACACACTATGAGTTTGATCGATGGCAAAATTGGGTTGCAAAGATCGGCGATGCAACCTGTGGTAGCCCCGTATTCGACAACGATTGCATATGAAAATGCTTATTAATACCCTGGCCATGAAACACATTCTGCTTGCTATCTTTCTAATCCATAGCATCCCAACGATTGCACAACCTTCGGTTCCCCCATCTATGTTGCAGCATTTTGAGGTTTCAAAGGTCGCAAGTGATGTTTGCGAAATAGATCCCGATTCTCGTCAGTGCGAGATGATGCAATTTCTTATGGTTAAAAATGCTCCGGCAGCATCTCAAGGGGATTTTTTGGGGATAGATCCAAAAGCCCCACCCAGGATGCTGGAATATTTGCTTTATAAAAGCCAAGAAAAGCAATCTGTGATAAGTTCAATGGAGTTGGGTGGGAAAATGCAGGCAAGTCGAATGTATAGAGTGCTCAATATCGGAAAAGATAAGATTTGCGGCATCAAGCAGGAGTCACTGCCCTGCATGAAAGTTCTTATGTCTTTTTCATATCAAGCAGATGTAGAAACTGGAGATAAATTAAATATCCCAGCAAACATTCCTGCAGATATAAAGCAATCCGTTCGCAAACTTATTTCCAAAGAGCATCCTGACGCGATGCCATCGACTCGACTCCTTCTTGAGGCAACGATATTATCAAAGATGCAGGAGGATAATGAGGCAGTTTTGTCTTCTACCCCCACTCCTGCACCAAAGGAAAAAGAACGCAAAGACAGGGGTATTTGCGCGGATAAGTACAGCCCATCTTATGACCCTCAGAAGTGCCGATAGCTTTCTACTCCTTCTTTGGACAAAGATTATTAATTGTTTGTTACGTTTAGACAATTCTATTTATCAATCAACGCTTGAAGAAGCTCGGGCATAGATACACGCACTTGCTTGTATGTTCTGCCCTTTACTTTGTTCTCCCCTATGGAGAACGCAATGCCGTTGATGACGATGCTAGAGTCGCTAACCTCTACAACAGGCCTGAACGTCAGTACCCCATTCTTGTATCGCTCCATGGTCGCTGCTGCTGCGTTGTGAAGCTGGCTTAGTGTGGCAGCCTTGGGTAATTGGATATTGGAGATAGGTGCTGCGGAGTTCTGAATGCGGTCCTTAACCTTCTTTATCGCCCACGGGCGTAGGGGCTTAGTCCAGTCCTTCGGCACAGAGTGAGACGGGTATCTTTCTGCTACATAGCTCCGAATTTCCGTTTGCGTCTGTACAGCTCCAGACTGTGTCAGTATGTGGTCGATGATGGCTGCGAACACCTTGCTCGTGCCCTCGTTGGCCTTTCTAAATGTGGTCGTATTGACTTGAATCCCGTAGGGTTTCCCTTTGAAGGTGGAGAGTATTGGGTCACTCTGCATCAGGTCTTTGATGCGGTTCTGAACGCTAGTGTTTGCAGCGTTCATTTCTGCCCAGAGCGCAGCATTGGACGGGGCTGCGGCAGTGATCGGCGTGAGGGAGGCTGCCACACTCTGGGCCATTTCTTGGATTGATGACCCTGACGACAGGGAAGGATCGCAGTCCTCAAGGTCGAACTTCGCGATGCACTCTTCGGGGTCGAAGTCATCGTCTTGGATGCTTTGCATGTATGTACTCCTGCACCTTACATACACAGTATGTATAGGGAATTTGTCAAATATTGCCCTCTGCAGCCTTGTGGATGCCGGGGCAGGCGGACGACGGCATGAAGCAAATTTCAGCTTCATAACCAAAAACTACCAAATATCGCTTCTTTATGCGCTGCGCGGCTGCATAAGGCGGGGGCTTGAGCTTAGGCTTAGACTGGGTACAGGCAGGGCTACCCGGTTCTCCCCGCTCCCCCGCCTTCCTAGATGAAGCCCTTGCGGGCTGGTTTCATCTGAGGTTGTCGGGAGCAGAATTGACAGTAGGCTATCGCCTGCATCCTTCCCTTGGCATTACTGCTATGGGCTTGGCATCTGTCACGGGTTCACGGTTTAGGCCGACCCCATGCGGGGCATCGCTGCGGCACAGCGGAACAAGCTGGTTTGTTCTATATATTGACAGGATTGCAATCCGCACGACTCGGGCACCGTGCCTAGGTTGCAGCGCTGTCCCGTACTCGCATCACGGTCTGACGGCTGGTGCCTAACTCCCGAGCCAGGGCGGCCACGGAATGGCCCTCAGAGAGTTTTTGGCGCACCATGGCCACCTTCCCCTTGTCAAGGCTTTGAGGCCGTCCTATGGTCTTTCCTGATGCCTTGGCGAGTGCCAATCCGGCTTGAGTTCGTTCGATCAACAAATCCCGCTCAAATTCGGCCACTGCGGCGATGACGCCCATGGTCATTTTTCCTGCCGGGCTCGTCAGATCAACCCCGCCCAGCGCAAGGCAGTGAACCCTCACGCCGACGTGTGCAAGCTTTTCAACTGTTGAGCGAACGTCCATGGCATTGCGCCCCAGGCGATCAAGCTTGGTCACAACCAATACATCTTCGGACTCCAGCTTGTCCATAAGCCGCTGAAAACCGGGACGTTGCTCTGCCGGTACCGAGCCGGAGATAGTCTCCTTGACAGTCCTCCGCTCGTTGAGTGCAAAGCCAGCATTGGCGATCTCAAGAACTTGGTTCTCTGTAGATTGATCTGTGGTGCTAACGCGGCAGTAAGCAAAGACTCGAGTCATAGGGCGCCCTGTACGAAATGGATGTACAAATCATGCCTGGTGTCCGAAAATCTGTCAAGCTAGTTTTTGGACATGGTGCAGGAGGGTGTCCGTAAACGGTCGGTTTTGGACACTCTGAGGGCCTGCGAGCGCACGTCAAACCCGCAACACAAGCCCAGCCCGTGGATTGGGACAACGATGCTGAGTAACCAAGCAATTGCGCATAAGCCGCAGCGCAGACGATGCCGCGAACAAGGCAAGGGGCAAGCCCGGTGGCAGAGGCAAAAGACAGGGCGCGGCCCGACAGCACCACCGTTGGCGGCAGCCCCCCCCCTACGGGGGACTTGCTACGTATCGTGTTGGAACTGGCCCCCTTGGATATGCAATTCAATTTTGCATTTGCGTGTCGGGCGTGAGGGCCTGCGCTTACTGCTTACGATGATTGGTGGGAGGAATCTGCTTCGTCGGAAATTCCAGCAGTTCAATGACAGCCCGAAGCCGCTCCGCCTCACGCCTGATAGTTGCTGCATAGACTTGCCTACCCACGCCGTTCCCTGCATGCCCCGTGATGGCATCTGCCAGTGCATCGGAGGCGTTTGCCAGCCGTAGTTCTGAGGCAACGAGGTGCCGGAAGGAGTGGAACGATTTGGCCGGGGATGTGAAGCCCTTGGCACTCTTGAAGGTTCCGAACCACTTGCCGAATTGGCCGCCTGCACCGTTCTTGCCCTCTTTGGGCAGATGCGGGAAAAGCTCGCCTTTCGGGAGGGAGTTCACATAGTCGCAGAAGCCCAGCCGGATTAACTCCGAGTGCATAGGGACTGCCCGCCAAGACCCCGTGTTTTTAAGCTGCTGGCCGCGTTGCGCATTGGCCCTGAACTCAATGGTTTCCTTTCCCGGCTCGGTGGCTACATCATCCGTCCATAGCTGTGCGATTTCGGTCAGGCGTGCGCCGGTGTAGCAGGCGATCAGAGGTATCCAGTAGGCCGCCTCTTTGCCCGCTTTCTTGTCGGTGGGGATTGCATGCTTCGTCCATAGTGGGTCGCTGAAGATCAGGCCCAGTTCTTCCCGTGTCCAAGGCTCCCGCCCTTCCGAGTCCTTGCCGCCTTTCTTGATGCTCAGGCGCTCCAAGGGATTGCCGGTCAACCAGCCTTTATCCCGTGCCACATTGAACAAAGCACGAAGGCTCACGAGGATGTTGTCCGCTGTGGTGGCTGTCTTGTTGTTCTCGATAGCCCAGGCCTGCAATTTGTCGCGGAATTCAATGCCCATGGTGCGGCTGACAGCATTCAGGGGTAGGTCACCCATCAGGGCAACGAACTGATCGGCATGGCGTTTGTAGGCCTGCTGCGTCCGTTCCGGCTTCTGCCGGATGGAAACCCAGGCATCGTAGGCATCGCCAATCTTCTTGCCGTTGGTGGGCGTGGCAGGCTGCTGTGGTGCCTGCGGATGGGGGAGCACGTGCGGTGCAGGTGCTGCGCTCAGGCCCATCAAATCGCGGCGCTGCTGTGTGTATTGCACGCGCAGCGGGAAGGTGCGGCGCTCGTTGGTCAGCGCCTCGTGCATGACTTCGAAGAGCATGAGTTGATGGCCTCCGTACTCGGTCACGATTTCCGGTGCAGTGGCGTCCCCGTACTTCTTTGCGCCGTCTTCCAGCCACTCAGGCAAAACGCCCTCGGTCAGGCATTGCCGCAGTTCCTCGATTTGGCACTGCAAGCCATACGCCCGTGTTTCGCGGTCTTTGCCGGGGACGCGGCTGTACGTGTCATCAAGGCGGGCGATTGCGCGCTCCCATTGCGTGAATAGACGGCGCCGTAAATCAGGCATGTCTATCGGGCGCGGCTTGCCTGTGCGCAGGGCCTCAAAACGGGCACCCCATTCGGCATGCAGCGCTTTTGCTTTGGCGTTGGCCTCCCTGAGGTCAGAGGTGTTGAGCGAGGCACGGATGGCCCACCCGCCGGGGAATTGGGCGAGGAGGTCTTTGGGGGCGCGAAGGCCGAATTGGTAGACGATGGAATCGCGGCGGCGATGCACGCCGGGGAATCGGGTCACGGTAGCTTGGTTCACACATGAACCTTACACGGTTTGCCGGGGTGCTACCTCTGCTGCGGGCCTACTTTTTAGAGGCGCCGCAAAGAAAAAGGGCTAGCAAGCGAGTGCCTGCTAACCCTTCTTTTGATTGGCGGAGAGGGTGGGATTCGAACCCACGGTAGTGTTGCCACTACGCCTGATTTCGAGTCAGGTACATTCGACCACTCTGCCACCTCTCCTGTGTGTCGAAGCCTGAGATTATAACCAGATTTCAACAGCGCATTCGCACTTGACTTACTTCGCGGCAGTGCAGGAACCACACTCGCGCCAATAGGCCATGACTTCGCTGCGCGCGCCTTCAAAGACAATGCGCGGGGCACGGCTTTGCCGCTGGTAGGCGTACATGGGGTCGTAGTAGTGCTGACCCACAGGCGTGGATCCAGGTGCTGTGCCCCACTGCCCGCCAGGATCACATCCAGCACCTTGGGGCTGATCTTGCAGCGGCAGCCTGCGCCATGGCTGTACTGGGTGAGGCGAATAGGCACGCCTGCGGAGGATTCAAGGGTGGAGTTGGGAGCATTCATGGCTGCATTGTCCCGATTTGGCAGGTTGCTGCCATAGCAAATGCACAAAACACCAGGGCCTGCACACGATTCTTGCGATCATGTGCAGGCCCTGGCGGAGCGCCCCTGGGTGGAGCGCTGGGTGCAGCGGTGACGATCAGGCCGCAGGTGCCAGTACGGGCACACCGCCCAAGTAGGGGCGCAGCACTTCGGGCACCACCACGCTGCCGTCGGCCTGCTGGTAGTTCTCCAGCACCGCCACCAGCGTGCGGCCCACGGCCAGGCCGGAACCATTCAGGGTGTGCAGCAGCTCGTTCTTGCCCTGGGCATTCTTGAAACGGGCTTGCAGACGGCGGGCCTGGAAGGCTTCGCAGTTGCTCACTGAACTGATCTCGCGATAGGTGTTTTGCGCGGGCAGCCACACTTCCAGGTCATACGTTTTGGCGGCGCCAAAGCCCATGTCGCCGGTGCACAGGCTCATCACGCGGTAAGGCAAGCCCAGCTTTTGCAGCACGGCTTCGGCGTGGCGCGTCATTTCTTCCAGCGCCTCGTAGCTCTTGTCGGGGTGCACGATCTGCACCATTTCAACCTTGTCGAACTGGTGCTGGCGGATCATGCCGCGCGTGTCGCGGCCGTAGCTGCCGGCTTCGGAACGGAAGCAGGGGGTGTGGGCGGTCAGCTTGATGGGCAGATCCGCCTCGGCCACCACCACATCGCGCACAAAGTTGGTCAGCGGTACCTCGCTGGTGGGGATGAGGTACAGCGCCGCGTTGTCTGGCACGGGCTCACCGTCCTGGCCGCCCTTTTTCGCGGCAAACAGGTCGCCTTCAAACTTGGGGAGCTGGCCGGTGCCCTTGAGCGAATCGGCGTTCACGGCGTAGGGCACATAGCACTCGGTGTAGCCGTGTTCCTGCGTCTGCACATCCAGCATGAACTGGCTGAGCGCACGGTGCAGGCGGGCGATCTGGCCCTTCATCACCGTGAAGCGTGAGCCCGAGAGCTTCACACCCATGTCGAAGTCCAGCCCCAGCGGCGTGCCCACATCCACATGGTCTTTCACCTCAAAGGAGAAAGTGGCGGGGGTGCCCCAGCGGCGCACTTCCACGTTGCCCGATTCGTCGCTGCCCACTGGCACCGATTCATGCGGCAGGTTGGGAACGGCGACCAGCATGGCCTGCAGTTCGGCCTGAATCTGCTCCAGGCGGGCGGCGGATTGCTCCAGCTCTACCTTGGATGCGGCCACCTGGGCCTTGACGGCTTCGGCGCCGCCCTTGTCACCCCGGCTCATCAGCATGCCGACCTGCTTGGACAGCTGGTTGCGCTGCGCTTGCAACTCCTCCGTGCGGGTTTGCAGCGTCTTGCGCTCGGATTCCAGGGCCTGGAACGCTTCCACGTTCAGGAAGGCCTGGGGCTTTTTGCGGGTTTCCAGACGCGCGATCGCGGTGTCGAGGTCTTTGCGGAGAAGAAGAATGTCAAGCATGGCGTGATTTTAGAGGGACGACCACCGCCTGCTCAGGCCAGGCTGGCCGGGTCGAAGTTGGCGCCGCACAGCACCAGGCCCACGGTTTCCTGCGGCTGGGGGCGGTACACCCCCGTTTGCAGGGCCGCCAAGCCCAGCGCTGCGGCCGGTTCCACGGCCAGTTTCAGCTCGCGCCACAGCCATAGCTGGGCTGCACGGATGGCGTCGTCCGGCAGCAGCAGGGCATCATGCACGTGGCGCTGGCTCACTTCCCAGGCGATGGCGCCGATGCGCTTGGCCCCCAGGGAATCGGCTGCGATGCCGCTGACATCCACATCCACCGGCTGGCCCGCCACACGCGCAGCGTGCAACGTGGGCGCACGCTCCGGCTCCAGCGACACCACATGGGCGCGGCTTTCCACCCAGGCCGCCACGCCGCCGATCAGGCCACCGCCGCCCACGCTGACCAGCAAGGTGTCGGGCAAGCGGCCCGCTTGCTCTTCCAGCTCCAATGCCAGGGTGCCCGCCCCTGCCAACACCTCGGGCTGGTCATAGGCGTGGGCCTGCAAGGCGCCAGTGGCTTGCTGGCGGGCCACGCACGCCTCATAAGCCTGGGCGTAGGCCGCGCCGGTCACGACCACCTCAGCCCCCAATGCACGCAGGCGGGCGCGCTTGGCTTCGGGCGACACCTCGGGCACAAATACCTCGCAGCGCACGCCCAGAGCCTGGGCCGCAGCCGCCACGGCAATACCGGCGTTGCCGCCCGAGGCGATGATCACGCCGCTGTCGGGCACCGGATTGGCCAGCAAGCGGTACAGCATGCCGCGCGCCTTGAAACTGCCGCCCACCTGCAAATGCTCCAGCTTCAGCCAGACCTCTGCACAGTCCACCCCCAGGGCGGCGCCGGGCAAATGCAGCAGCGGCGTGCTGCGCAAAAAATGGGGCTGAGAGGCCAGGCGCTGGCGGGCAGCAGAGATGGCGGCGCGGTCGATCATGCAAAAGGCTCCGTTGCAAAATGGCCTTGCAGTGTAGAGCGTTCGCCCTCTGCAAAGGGCTTGTGCTGGCACCGCAGGCTTCAGCCCCACGCCCGCATGCCGATACCATGGAAACAGGGGTGGCGCCTGTGCGCAGCCCACAGGAGGTGGTGATGTTTTTTGTGTTCGGCCCTTCAGGCCAGATGTACCGAGGCGGGCCGGAGAACCTGAGCCAGATCGCTGCCGTGCGGCGCGTGGACCGCCCACAGGCGCTGCGCACGCGCACACTTGATCTGGACCAGGACACTGCCACCACCCCAGCGCCTCTCTCGCGCGAACGTGCGCCAGTGGTCAACCTGCGGCTGCAGGATGCCGTGGCCGCCTACCTCCAGACCGGCCAAGGCCCCCAGAAGCGGCGCGAACCCCTGACCCTGGTGCGGGATGTGATGAGCAACGACGCGCTGAGCGTGCCCCCCGACATGCGGGTCAACGATGCGTGGCAAACCCTGGCCGAGAGCCGGGTGGCCCAGGCCCCTGTGGTGGATGAGCGGGGCCGGGTCATCGGGTTGCTGCTGCGTGCCGACATGGCACCGCTGGATTTGCTGCCCGAGCCGGGAGCCGTGAAGGAAGCGATTGAGCTGGCCCGCAGGCCGGTGTCAGAAGTGATGTACAGCCCCGTCGCTGCCGTGGCCCCCGACACGGCCCTGCGCCGCGTGGCCGGGGTGCTGCTGGACACGGGCCTGCCGGGCCTGCCGGTGACGGATGAGGCGGGGGTGCTGATCGGGTTCATCTCCCGCACCGACATCCTGCGCGCCGTGGCGGCCGACCCGCCGCTGGACTTGTGGAGCGGGCCTGCACCGCAGGCATGAACATCGCGTCACTGCAAAATTTAACACCAAATAGGGCTCCAGCGCCCTACACATAAGCGCAAGCAGCTATCCATTCGATAGCAGATACCGAATCAGTGGGCGCCAGGGCCCGTTTCCGGGGTGCGCTGGGTGATCTCCAGCCCCGTGGCCGCGTCGATCTTGAGGCCCTTGGGCAGCGGGAACTTGATGGTCTCCTCAATGCCCGACATGGTGCGCACCGACACAGCGCCCAGCGCCTTGATGCGATCAATGACCTGTTGCACCAGAATTTCTGGCGCAGAGGCTCCCGCCGTCAGCCCCACCCGCACGGCACCGTCAAACCATTCGGTGCGCAGTTCGTCGGCACTGTCCACCATGTAGGCGGCGGTGCCCAGGCGCGCTGCCAGTTCGCGCAGGCGGTTGCTGTTGGAGCTGGTGGGGCTGCCCACCACCACCAGCACATCCACCTGCGGGCTGAGCACCTTCACGGCGTCCTGGCGGTTCTGCGTGGCGTAGCAGATGTCTTGCTGCTTGGGCTCGCGCACCTTGGGGAATCGCGCCCGCACGGCGGCGGTGATCTCGGCTGCGTCGTCCACGCTCAGCGTGGTCTGGGTTACCACGGCCAGCTTGTCGGTCTGGCTGGGCTGCACGCGGGCCACATCGGCAACGTCTTCCACCAGGTGAATGCCGTGGTCCAGCTGCCCCATGGTGCCTTCCACCTCGGGGTGGCCCTTGTGGCCAATCATGATGAACTCGTAGCCTTCTTTGGCGAGCTTGGCCACTTCCACATGCACCTTGGTGACCAGGGGGCAGGTGGCGTCAAAAATGCTGAAGCCACGCTGCTCGGCCTCTTGCTGCACGGCGCGGCTCACGCCGTGGGCGCTGAAGACCAGCGTGGAACCGGGCGGCACGTCCGACAGTTCTTCGATGAAGATCGCGCCCTTGGCCTTGAGGTCGTTGACCACATAGGTGTTGTGCACGATTTCATGGCGCACGTAGATGGGCGCGCCAAACTTCTGAATGGCGCGCTCGACGATCTCGATCGCGCGGTCCACCCCGGCGCAAAAGCCCCGGGGCTCGGCCAATAGGATCTCTTGGGGTGCGCTCATCACAGGATACCGATGACGTGCACTTCAAACGTGACCGGCTGGCCCGCCAGCGGGTGGTTGAAGTCGAACAGCACGGCTCCATCGTCACGCACCTGCTGCACGGCGCCAGCGTAACTGCCCAGGCCGTCAGGCGTAGGGAACTGCACCACATCGCCCACGTTGTACTTTTCGTCAGGGTCGCCCAGTTCGTTGAGCAGCTTGCGGGCCACCCATTGCTGCATGTCGGCATTGCGCTCACCAAAAGCCTCGCCCGCTGCCAGCTCGAAGCTGGTGCGCGTGCCTTCGGCCAGGCCCAGCAGGCGCTGCTCCATGGCGGGCGACAACTCGCCCGTGCCCAGCGACAGCGTGGCCGGCTTGTCATTGAAGGTGTTGATCACGTCACCTGCAGGCCCGGCCAGGCGGTAGTGCAAAGTGAGGAAAGAGCCGGGCTGAACGGTGGGAAGTGGGGCAGCGGTAGTGGTCATGTAAGTCCCGATAAACTGCCGCGATTGTAGAAAACCGGGCAAACCCCTACTGGGGTGTACGCCCCGCCACCCTGGCTGCCCAGTGCCGACCCGGCAGCCCACCTTGATTCCAAAGCCCCCCTGCCCCATGGCCATCAAGAACCTGCCCACCGAAGCCCAGCCCCGCGAAAAACTGCTGGCCCGTGGCCCCGCAACCCTGGCCGATGCAGAGCTGCTGGCCATCCTGCTGCGCACCGGCATCGTGGGCAAAGGTGTACTGCAGATGGCGCAAGAGCTGCTGGACCCGCCCGTGCTGGACCCTGCCAGCGGCAAGGTCAGCGGCGGATTTGGCGGCATCGCCGGGCTGCTGCATGCCAGCACCAGCGACCTGGAACGCATCAAAGGCCTGGGCCCCGCCAAGCGTGCCGAACTGGTGGCGGTGCTGGAGCTGGCGCGCCGCGCCTTGGCCCAGCAGCTGCGTGAACGCGAGGTGTTTGACTCGCCCAATGCCGTCAAGCACTACCTGCAGCTGCACCTGGCCGCCAAGAGGCACGAGGTGTTTGCCGTGCTGTTCCTCGATGCGCAAAACCGCCTGCTGGGCATGGAAGAGCTGTTTCGCGGCACGCTCACGCAGACCAGCGTGTACCCGCGCGAGGTGGTGCTGCGCGCCCTGCACCACCAGGCCGCCGGTGTGGTGCTGGCGCACAACCACCCCAGCGGCAGCGTGCAACCCAGCCGGGCAGATGAAGCCCTCACGCAGACCCTGAAAACCACCCTGGCGCTGGTCGATGTGCGCGTGCTCGACCACGTCATCGTCGCGCCCGGCCAGGCGCTGTCAATGGCAGAAGAGGGGTTGCTGTGATGCGCCTGCTGCGCCATTCACGGGCGCTGGTTGCCACACTGGCAGCCGCCCTGGTGCTGGGGGGCTGCGCAGCGCCCAGGCAACCCTCTGCAGGGAATACGGATGCGCGTATCCGACTGCTGGCGCAGGCCCACATCGCCGCCGGCACCGAGGTGCTGGGCACCCCGTGGGGCGGCATCTCGGGCATTGACTACGACCCGCAATCCGGCCAGTTCTGGCTCATCAGCGACGACCGCTCTGCCCATGCACCTGCGCGCATCTACACCGCGCGCTGGTCGCCCGCGCAGCAGCCCACACAGCCGCCCCACATCACGGGCGTCTTCACGCTGCTCACCGAGCAAGGCCAGCCATTTCCATCGCCCCGTCAACGCGCTGACTCAAACGCCGAGGTGCCCGACGCAGAAGCCATTCGCTGGCACGCGGGCCGCCAGCGCCTGTGGTGGGCGAGCGAGGGCGACTGGGCACGCGGCGGCATCCCCCGTTTGCGCGAAGCACTGCCCACCGGGCAATCGGCGCGCGATATTCCCCTGCCACCGGCCTTCGCCCCCACGTTGCAGCCCCAGCGCACCGGCCCGCGCCTCAACGCCAGCCTGGAAGGGCTGGCCTTTTCTGACGACGGCTGCACCGCCTGGTTGGCGATGGAAATGGCCTGGGTGCAGGATGGCGCCCGCCCCACCGTGCAGACCGCTGGCGGGCCCGTGCGCATCACCGCACTGGACGTGGCCACGGGCCAGGCACAGCAGCAGCGGGCCTACACCCCGGACGCCGTTCCCCGCGCCCGCCGACTGCCGTGGGGTCCTGAGGTCAACGGCGTGAGCGAAATTCTGGCCGATGGCCCGCACCACCTGCTGGTGCTGGAACGCGACTACAGCGCGGGCGCAGGCTTTGGCGCCCGCCTGTACCGCGCCGACCTGCGCAGCGGCAGCGACACACTGGGCGTACAGGCACTGCAACCAGGCAACCACACCCCGCTGCAAAAGACCTTGCTGCTCGACTTTGCAACGCTGGGCCTCGCCACCGTGGACAACCTCGAAGGCATGACGTGGGCCGCGCCGCTGCCCAGCGGCGAACGGGTGCTGGTGCTGGTGTCTGACGACAACTTCAATGCCGCGCAAAGCACGCAGTGGCTGGCCCTGGCCTATCCGCCCGCTGAGAGCGCTCCACCACAGCACAGCACCGCCTGTACTCCGCCATCTCCTGGAGCCCCCGCATGAATCGCCGCCATCCATCCGCAGGGGCGCCGCTGCCCGGCGACACACCAAGCGGCCAGCCATCAGACAAAGCGAGGCAAGAGCTGACCGGCGCGCTGGCAGCGGCCTTGGCTCGCACCTTGCGGCCCACCCAGCCCCCGGCGCCCACCGCGCCACCGCAGCCCCGTGCCGCGCGCCGGGTGCCCACCATTGCGTGGCAAGCCCCCAAACCCCGCACTGCACCCACGCCCCGGGCAGAAGGCACGCCCGCACCAGTCCCCAGACCACGCAAAGCGCCCAAACCGCGCCGCCCCGGCGTGCGTGTGGACGGCCTGCAAGACCTGGCCACCATCACCCGCCAGTTGCGTGAGCAGCGCGAGCGCGCCGAAGCCGAAGAAAAAGCCCGGCGCGAAGCCGCTGCGCGGCTGGAGGCAGAGCGCCAGCTGTTCAGCCGCGCCGTGGGGCAGGTGCATCCGCTGACCGACCGCAATTTGGCAGAACTGCCCACCACCCCGCCCGAGCCCCTGCCGCTTCAGCACTGGCTAGACGAAGAACGGGTGTTGATGGAATCCATCAGCGACGACTTTGACGTGAGCAGCCTGCTCGACACCGACGACCAACTCAGCTTTCGCCGCCCCGGCATCGGGGTGGAGATCACGCGCCGCCTGCGATCTGGCCACTGGAGCATTCAGCGCCAGCTGGACCTGCACGGCCTGCGCGTGGATGAGGCGCGCGAGGCGCTGGGCGAATTCATCCGCCACGCGCACAAGCTGGGCGTGCGCTGCGTGCGCGTGGTGCACGGCAAGGGCATGGGTTCGCCCGGCAAAAGCCCGGTGCTCAAAGGCCGTGTGCAGAGCTGGCTGGTGCAAAAGAGAGAGGTTCTGGCCTTTGTGCAGGCGCGCCCCATCGATGGTGGAGCGGGGGCCTTGCTGGTGCTGCTGCAGCCCGCGCGTACCGCCTGATACGACCCCACGCAAGGCGCTGAGCGCGGCCTTTCAGGCTTTGCGCGGGCGCTGCGCGGCCTGCACCCCGGGCAGCACCACGCGCACCGAAAGCCCTTTGAGCAAGGCGCTCTTGCCCAGCGACAACTCACCGCCGTAGGCCTGCACCATCTGCGTGGCAATGTGCAGCCCCAGCCCCGAGCCCTGAACTGAATCATCAAAGCGCAAGCCACGCTGGCCGGCGGCCCGCAACTGGTGGCGCGCCATGCCCGGCCCATCATCTTCAATCTGCAGCACCACTTGCGGCGGCTGGGCTGCATCGCCCTCTTCCATCGCCAGACCAATGTGCACGGCCGAGGCGGCCCACTTGCCTGCGTTGTCCAGCAGGTTGCCCAGCACTTCTTCCAGATCCGTGCGTTCTCCGCGCCACAGCGGGGTGGTGCCATCCTGCACCTGCAGCGTCCACTCCAGCGCCTGATCAGCGTGCAGCCGCTCCATCATGCGCACCACCTCGGCCACGCACTGCGCAACGTCCACGGGCTGGGCAGCCGTTGCGGGGTGGATGGCCGCCTGCATGTGCAAAGCGTCGCTGAAGGTGCGCGCCTGGTAGCGGTCAATCACCTGCGCCATGGCCTGCACCTGCCGCTGCACATCGGCCGCAGGCACGGCGGCATCACTGCTGGCCTGGGCACTGAGCAAGGCCAGTGGCTTTTTAAGGGCATGGTTCAGGTCCGACGCATGCGCGCGGGCGCGCGCCACCACGCGGGCGTTGTGCTCCCACAGGCTGGCCAGCTCGGCCTGCAGGGGCTGCAAGTCGCGGCCGGTGGGCGCTGCCAGCATGGCCTGCACGTCCACCAGTGCGCCTTCCTGCGCGGCGCTGCTGGGGTTGCGGATGGTGGCCAGCAAGGCCTCCAGCCGGCGCAGCGGGGCCAGGCCTACCCGCACCTGCAGCCAGCACAGCGCCACCGCCAGCAATACCAGCGCGGCACCGGCAAGGGCCAGGGTTTGGTCGATACGTTGCAGGCTGGCCCAGGTGGCCGTGGCGGGGCCGTACACCGTCAGGCGAACAGGCTGGGGCGGCTCGCCCGCCATGCCCAGCGCCAGCAACGGTACCACCGGCAAGGTGGTGCGCGAGAAGCTGGAGCGTTGAGCGTTTCAACCCGGCACTGCACCTTTTAAGCAAAAAGTGCCTCTAGCGCTTATCCAATAAGCGCCACCAGCTATCTTTTAAATAGCAAAGCCCGCCTGCTTCACCCCAGGCGGGCTTTTTTCATGTCTCCGGCCACGCCCACCTGCCGTGGGCTGCCGGTGCGCGTGGCGAAATTACTTCGACAAATCGACGCTGTACTTCGACGTGCCCTTGCCCGAGCCGTCGTCAGCAGCTACCAGGCTCACATTGGCCAGGCCCGCAGCCTGCGCCACGCTGAGCGCGTTGGCACCCGAGGTGAACACCACAGGCCCGGCCACGGTGGCCTTGGCAAAGCGCCAGCTCTTGGCAGCGCCGTTGGCGGTGCGGCTCACGGCGGGGTTCTTGCGGATGTAGTCGATCACCACATCGCGGTTGGCATCGGGCGAGGCCCAGATGGTGCCCGAGCCGTCGAGCTTGTCGATGAAGCTCTTGCCACTGGTGGCGCGGTAGTTGTTGGTGGCGATCACGAACTCCTGCGCCACATCGATGGGCTTGCCCAGGTACGTCAGGTTCTTGATGCGGCTGCCCACGGGCTGGGTCACGTCAATTTCGTACTGCACGTCTGCCGTGGTGAACATGTCGAAGTTGTACCCAGGGAAGGTGCTGATGAGCTGCTGCTCCGTGGTCTTGGCGGGGTCGATCTGGTTGAAACGCTTGGCAGCGGCCTCGAGCCAGTTCTTGATGTCCGCACCGTTCACCTTCACCGCATACACGGTGTTGGGGTACAGGTAGAGGTCGGCCGCGTTGTTGATGGCCAGCGGGCCCACCGCCACGTCGGTGTAGTCCGCCCCGCCCTGGAAGCCGCTCTTGAGCGGCGCGCTCACCGACAGCACCGGCAGCGCTGCGTATTGCGGCAGGTTGGCCTTGATGTAGGCGGCCACATAGGCTTGCTGGGCCTGGTTCACGATCTGGATCGCGCCGGGGTCGCCCACATCGGCAAACAGCGTGCTCATGCGGAAGTCTGTCTGGCCGATGGGCGTCTTCACGTACTTGATCGCGGCCTGGTGCTGCGTCTCGATCAGCGCAGCGATGGTGGCGTCGGGTTCTACGTACACGTTCGCGCCCGCTGCATTCTTGCTCTGGATGTTGCGCAGCTCGCTCTTGCTGGCAGTCTTGTTGACCACCCACTTGCTGCCGTCCCACTGCAGCGCCAGCTGCACCACGCCCAGGGCCTTGCCCCAGGAGCTGGCCATCACGGCGGGCACACCGTTGACGGTGCCCGCCTTGTGGTCCACGCCGGGCAGGTTGAAGCTGGGGGTGGCTGCGGTGTCAGGGAACACGCCGTGCTGGTGGCCCATCACCATCGCGTCGATGCCCGCCACCTTCGACAGGTGCAGGCCGGGGTTTTCCATGGTGGGCGAGTACGCCGCGCTATCGAGCCCGCCGTGCAGCAGCGCCACCACAATGTCGGCGCCCTTGGCGCGCAGCTCGGGCACGTACTTGGTGGCCGACTCCACCGCGCCTTCGGTGTAGACCTTGCCTTCCAGGTAGCGCTTGTCCCAGTTCATGATGCCGGGGGTGGTGAAGCCGATCACGCCGATCTTGATGGACAGCTTCACTTCCTTGCCATCGGTGCCCTTGGCCACCACCGTGCGCTCCAGCAGCGTGTAGGGCTGCACCAGCGGCTTCTTGGTCTTGCTGCTGTACACGTTGGCCGGCACAGCGGGGTAACCTGCGCCCGCGCATTTCTTGGTGGGGTCCACACCGTCCACGTCCAGCCCGCCGCCCAGCACCTGGTTCAGGAAGGGCAGGCCGTAGTTGAACTCGTGGTTGCCCAGCGTGCCCGCGTCAAAACCCAGAGCGCCCATGGCCTTGTACATGGACAACTGCTGCGTGCAGGGGATGGGGCTGATGGTGGCTTCGTAGTCAGCCAGCGCGGTGCCCTGGATGGTGTCGCCGTTGTCTACCAACAAGGTGTTGGCAAATTCCTTTCGGGCTGCGCGCACCAGCGTGGCGGTGCGTTCGAAGCCGTAGGTCTTGTCCTCGGCCAGCTTGAAGTAGTCGTAGCTGCGCACGTTGAAGTGCAGGTCTGTCGTCTCCAGCACGGCCAGGGTGGCTGTGGCACCGGCGTTGGCATTGCTGTCGCCATCGCTGCCGCCGCAAGCGGCCAGGGATGCAGCCAGGGCCACCACGCCCAGCGTGGCAGTGCGGCGCGACACATGCCCCAGCATGCCGGAGCCTGCGGAGCGGAAAACAGAGGTCTTGATCAACATGGGCAACCCAAGAAAAACAAAACCGCGAGTGTGGGAACCGCGTTTGACAGCGGTGTGACGGGTGTGTGGCACACGCTGCCCGGCGTCGTGCATGCGACAGAGGCTTGAGAGCCTTTTCAAGATCTTTGCGGGGCCACCGCCCGCGCGTTACGCACGGACACGGTCAGCCGCCACGGGCTGGGTTATCGTGCAGGCATGGGCTCTGTACGCAGCCTTTCCATCCACTGAATCACTCAAGGAGCCTTTGCATGAAAAACTCTCTCTGGACCCTGGCAGGCACTTCCGTAGCTGCAGGAATCCTGGCGGGCTGCGCTGCGCCCAACCCAGGTGCTGGCGCGTCAAACACCCCAGCAGGCCAGCCCCCCGTGGGTGGCCAATGCAATGCTGCGCCAGCGCAGTCGTTTGTGGGCAAAGACAGCACCGCCAGCGTGATCGAGGCGGCGCGGGTGCAGTCGGGTGCCCACATGGCGCGGGTGTTGCGCCCCGGCCAGATGATCACAAAGGAATACAACACCCAGCGCCTGAACCTGGTGGTGGACGACAACGGCCGCATCACGGCCGTGCGCTGCGGCTGACGCGCGGCCCCGCAGGGGCCGCGCTTAGTCGGCCAGAAACAGCTCTTGCAGATCGCTCAAGAAGTCAAAGCCCCGCTCGGTGGGGCGCACCTGCCCGCCCTCGCGCACGATCAGGCCTTTGCTTTGCGCGGCATCCAGCGCTTTGGCAATGGCGCTGATCGGCAAGCCTGTGCGTTCGGTGAAGTCGGTCAGCGCAAAGCCGCCGCGCAGGCGCAGTGCGTTGAGCATGTATTCAAACGGCAAATCAGCCCGGCGCACATCGTCGTCCTGCGCCACGGCGTGGCCTGCCAGGGCGTTGTCCATGTAGCGGGCCGGGTCGCGAAAGCGTACCTGCCGCACCACGCGGTGCGCAAAGCTCAGCTTGCTGTGCGCGCCCGCACCAATGCCCAGGTAATCGCCAAACTGCCAGTAGTTGGTGTTGTGAAAGCACTGGTGGCCCGCGCGGGCGTAGGCGGAAATCTCGTACCGCGCCAACCCGGCCGCGCCCGTCATCTCGGTGATGCGGTCAAGCATGGCATAGGCCAGGTCGTCCTCAGGAATGGCGGGCGGAAACTTGGCGAAGTAGGTGTTGGGCTCGATGGTGAGGTGGTAGATGGAGATGTGCGGCGGCGCCAGTTGCAGCGCCTGCTGCATGTCCTGCTCCATCTGCGCCAGGGTCTGGCCTGGCAGCGCGTACATGATGTCGAGGTTGAAGGTGTCGAATGCGCTGGCGGCCTCCTCCACCGCCGCCAGGGCCTGAGCCCGGTCGTGCACCCGGCCCAGGGCCTTGAGGTGCGCGTCGTTGAAGCTCTGCACCCCGATGGACAGGCGCGTGACGCCCGCGCTGCGATAGGCACGGAACCGGTCCTTCTCAAAGGTGCCGGGGTTGGCCTCCATGGTGATTTCGCAGTCAGCCTCCAGCCGCAAGCGGGCGCGGATGTCGCTGAGCAGGCGGTCTATGGCCTGCGGTGCGAACAGGCTGGGCGTGCCGCCACCGATGAAGATGCTGTGCACCGAACGGCCCCAGATCAGCGGCAGCGCGGCTTCGAGGTCGGCCATGAGCGCGTCTATGTAGCGCTGCTCGGGCACCTCACCCGCCGCGCTGCCGCCGCGCGCTTCGTGCGAGTTGAAGTCGCAGTAGGGGCACTTCTTCAGGCACCAGGGCAGATGCACGTACAGCGACAGAGGCGGCAGGCTGGCCAGCTGCAGCAGACCGGGGCGCATGTAGTGCTGGATGTCGCGCACCACGGCGGGCGCGTCATCGGCACTAGCAGGAATTATGGGAATAGCCATTCAAAGCTCAAAAAAATAGGAGCGCTTCCATCGCAGCGGTGGCTAGCAAGAGGCACTGCCATGCGAGCGACCGCCGCGCAAGGGCCGCCGCGGCAGCGCAGCTGCGTTTCACTTGCGTGCGCTGGCGGTGTCCCCCCTTGGGGGGAAGGCGCGAAGCGACTCAGGGGGGACTTCATCCAAACCAGCGCTCACGCATCAGGGCCAGCATTTGCGCGGCGGAGCGGCCCCGGTGGCTGTGCGCGTTCTTCACCTCCACGGGCAGCTCGGCAAAGGTCTTGCCAAATTCGGGGATGAACATGACGGGGTCGAACCCAAAGCCGTTGCTGCCGCGCGGCTCGGTGGTGATCTCGCCCACCACGCGGCCTACGGCAATCAGCGGCTCGGGGTCCTGCGGGCTGCGCACGGCCACCAGGGTGCTGACCATGGCGGCGCGGCGGTTGGTGACGCCCTGCAGTTGCTCCAGCAAGGCACGCACGTTGTTGGCGTCGCTTTTTTCGTAGCCAAACTGGGTGCAGTAGTAGGCCGTGTCCACGCCCGGCAGACCGCCAAACGCTTCCACGCACATGCCCGCATCATCGGCCAGCGCGGGCAGGCCGGTGTGTTGCGACGCAAAGCGGGCTTTGGTCAGCGCGTTTTCGACAAAGGTGCGGAAGGGTTCTTCGGCCTCGCCCACGCCCAGGTCGCCCTGGCGCACCAGTTCCACGCCCAGCGGGGCAAACATGGCCTGCAGCTCGGCGAGCTTGCCCTGGTTGTTGGATGCCAATACGAGTTTCATAGTCAAATCAGGCTCTAGCGCTTATTCATCAAGCGCTAGCAGCTATCAAATCAATAGTAAAAATCAGGCTGTCAGGGCCTGCTGCTGCAACAGGATCAGCTCGGCAATGCCCTTTTCGGCCAGCGCCAGCAATTGGTCCATTTCCTTGCGGGTAAAGGCCACGCCTTCGGCCGTGCCCTGCACTTCCACGTAGTGGCCCGCACCGGTCATTACCACGTTCATGTCGGTGTCGCAGTCCACGTCTTCCACGTATTCCAGGTCGAGCAGCGGCGTGCCTTGCACGATGCCCACCGAGATGGCGGCCACGGGCTCGCGCAGGGGCGACTGGGTGATCTTGCCTGCGGCGATGAGTGTGTTCACCGCGTCTTGCGCGGCCACCCACGCGCCGGTGATGGCGGCAGTGCGGGTGCCGCCATCGGCCTGGATCACGTCGCAGTCAAGCTGGATGGTGCGCTCGCCCAGCAGCTTCAAATCGAACACCGCACGCAGCGAGCGGCCGATGAGGCGCTGGATCTCTTGCGTGCGGCCGTTTTGCTTGCCGCGTGCAGCCTCGCGGTCGCTGCGGGTGTGGGTGGCGCGGGGCAGCATGCCGTATTCCGCCGTCACCCAGCCTTCACCACTGCCGCGCTTGTGGGGCGGCACGCGCTCTTCTACCGACGCGGTGCACAGCACCTTGGTGTTGCCAAACTCGATGAGCACCGAGCCTTCGGCGTGCATGGTGTAGTGGCGGGTGATGCGCACGGGGCGCAACTGATCGGCGGCGCGTGGGCCAGAGCGTTGGAAGGTGGTCATTTCAGGGGCGATCACATCGCAAAAAGAGTTTCAAAACAGACGGGCCCGTGAAGGGCCCGTGTCCACAGGGTTCAGAGCCAGTGCCTCATCCGCGGCGGGCGGCCGACCTGCGAATGGCTTCGTTGATTTCGGCAATCGAGCGCTCAATGGCCGCATCGTCCAGATCGTCGGCCAGGCCATCGAGCGGGCCGGCCTGGATGGTGGAGGCAAACACATCGTCGCTGATGCTGTCGGTGGACACGCCCTGGGTGGACTCGAATGCATCGGGCGTCTCCCACTCCAGGGCCACCACGGTCACGTTGTCGCTGCTGTCGCCCGCCTTGCGCAAGGCTTCTTCCACCAGTTCAGGCACCGCATGAGAAACGGGCTGGCGGGCCAGCTGCTTGGTGATTTCTTCATCACTCAAGGTGCCCCACAGGCCGTCTGAGCACAGCAGCAGGCGGTCTCCCTGCTCCAGGTACACAGGCCCGGTGATGTCGTAGATGGGCTTGGTGGGCGAACCCAGGCAGGTAAACAACACGTTGCGGTTCACCCGGTCCATGCCCGGTGGGGGCGCGTTGCGCAGTTCCAGGTACGAGTGGTCGCGCGTGCGGGTCAGCAAATCTCCGTCGCGCACCATGTACAGCCGCGAATCACCGCAGTGCACCCACGAGGCGGCTCCGCCCTGCAACACTGCCGCCACCAGCGTGGTGCGCGGTGTGTCGATCATGCCCTTCTCAGACGCGTATCGCAGAATCTGGTGGTGGGCGGCGAGCAGTGCGCCCGAAAGGAATTCCTGCACGTCCTGGATCTGGGGCTTGGCCTGGCGCTGGAACAGTGCCGAGACGGTTTGCAGCGCGATTTGCGCCGCCACCTCGCCCTCAGGGTGCCCGCCCATGCCGTCGGCCAGCACAAAGAGCCCCGACTCGCGGGTGTAGCAGTACCCCATGCGGTCTTCGTTCTTTTCGCGGCCGCCCCGGCGGCTGATCTGGAAAACCGAGAATTTCATAGTGGTTCACGCAAACAGGGATGCGCGCAGGCATCGTCAATGAATAGGCCGTTTGCCCCAAAGACCCGCTTGGCGTGGATCGTGTTCATTTGGGCTTGGCTCCGATGCCGGTGGCTTCACCCACCTTCTGCACGTTTTTCTTGGTGTCAGACACCAGGGTGTCCAGCTGCAGCCGCATTTTTTCAGCCACCGAGAGCTTGGTGTAGCGGCGCTCCCCCTCCCGGCTCAGTTCCTTTTGCAAGGCAAACACCGACTGCGGGCGCGAGAGCGGGTCCAGCGCCATGCACCATTCCACCACTTCGATCAGGTTGTCCGAGTACACACCGCGCAGCTTGGTCAATGCCAGCGAAAGGCGGTCTTTTTCGATGCGCTGAGGTGCTTCGTTGGGCGGGAAGCCCTGCATGCAGGCATAGATGCAGGCGCCAATGGCGTAGATGTCGGTCCACGGCCCCATCTGTGAATCACGCCGGTACATCTCGGGCGCTGCAAAACCGGGGGTGTACATGGGGCGGATGAAATTGCCTTCCTTGCTCAGCACCTCGCGCGCCGCGCCAAAGTCAATCAGCACAGCCTTGTTGTCATCGGTGATGAAGATGTTGGCAGGCTTGATGTCCAGGTGCAGCATCTTGTGCTGGTGCACGATGCGCAGGCCGCGCAGCACTTCATCAAACAACGAGCGGATGGTGGATTCGCGGAAGACCTTCTGCGTCTTCAGGTCGCGCGCGGTGATGATGAAATCCTGCAGGGTCGCGCCCTCCAGGTAGTTCATCACCATGTAGACGGTTTCGTTCTCGCGGAAAAAGTTGAGCACGCTGACCACAGAGGCGTGCGAAATCTGCGCGAGCGAACGCCCTTCTTCAAAAAAACTCTTGAGCCCCAGGCGGTACAGCGACAGCTTTTCAGGCGGCACCTTGGGCAGCAACTCGCCAGGCGCGCGCGTGGCCAATGACGAAGGGAGGTATTCCTTGATGGCGACCTGCTGGCCTTCGGAATCCACAGCGAGGTACACCACGCCGAAGCCGCCGGAAGAAACCCTGCGCACCACGCGATAGCCACCGAGCAACGTATCTGGTGGCAATGGTGCGGGCTTGATTTTTGACATATTTTGCGAAGATGACTCGGGGGTTAGGCGGAACCCGGATAATCGCCGGATCGCAAGCAACCATCAAAAAGTCCAATGCCAGTTTACAGCATGACCGGATACGCCAGCGCGCAGCAAGGCGCGTCTGCCACTGGCGCTGAAGCCGAGGGCCGCACGCCCCAAAATCGCAGGCTGGGCCTGGAAATCCGTTCGGTCAATAGCCGCTTTCTGGACCTGTCCTTCCGTCTTCCTGACGACCTGCGGGCGCTGGAGCCCACGCTGCGTACCCTGCTCACAGCCCGCCTCAAGCGCGGCAAGGTGGAGGTGCGTGCCGCTATCGAAAACGAAGACAGCAACACCCTGCAAGACCCACCAGCGCGCTTGCTGCAACGCCTCAACACCTTGCAAGACTCCGTCAAGGCTTGGCTGCCCGGCGCTGCACCGCTGAGCGTGGCCGATGCGCTGCGCCTGTGCGCCAACGCCAACACCAGCTCGCACGACTGGAGTGAAGCCGTGCCTGCGCTGGCCGAAGAAGCCCTCACAGCGCTGCTGTCCGCCCGCGAACGCGAAGGCAAGCGCCTGGCCGCCATGGTGCTGGACCGCGCCAAGCAACTGCGCGCGCTGGCCCAGCAAGCGGTGCCGCTGGTGCCGCTACTGGTCGAGCAGCAACGCCAGCGCTTCATGGAGCGCTGGAAGGAAGCCATGGCCCTCACCGATGGCGCCGTCCTGCCCGAGGCCGCCCGCGACCGCGCACTGACTGAAGCCACCGCTTTTGCCATTCGCATCGACGTGGCAGAGGAAATCACGCGGCTGGAGTCGCATCTGGATGAAATAGAACGCCTGCTGAAAAAGGGTGGCGAAGTCGGCAAACGCCTGGACTTCCTCATCCAGGAGTTGCACCGTGAGGCCAACACCCTGGGCTCCAAATCTGCCGCCCTGGACCTCACCCGCATCAGCGTGGACATGAAGGTCCTGATCGAGCAAATGCGCGAGCAAGTGCAAAATATCGAATAACACTCATCTTTTGATAGCGCCTTGCGCTTATCTGCTATGGACTACCCCGGAAATCTCTTTGTAGTTGCGGCCCCCAGCGGTGCTGGCAAATCCAGCCTCGTCAAAGCACTGCTGGAGCTGGACTCTCGCGTCAGCCCCTCCATCTCTCACACCACGCGCGCCCCGCGCGGGCAGGAGAAGCATGGCCGCGAGTACTTTTTTGCGTCGCAGTCAGAATTCGATGCCATGGTGCAGGCCAACGCCTTCGTGGAATGGGCGCATGTGCATGGCAACCGTTACGGCACTTCCAAGAAGGCGATTGAAGAACGCATTGCCCAAGGCGCCGATGTGATTCTGGAGATCGACTTCCAGGGCGCATTGCAGGTCAAGCAGGCGTTCAGCAACGCAGTGCTGGTTTTTATCCTCCCCCCCAGCTGGGAGGAACTCCGCTCGCGCCTGGAACGCCGGGGCGAGGATTCGGCCGAAACCATCGAGCTGCGCCTCAAGAACGCCGCGATCGAGATGGCGCAGGTCGATAAATTCGACTTCGTTATAATCAACGAGTTGTTCGAGAGCGCCCTTTTTGATCTGAAAGCGGTCGTTCACGCCCAGCGACTCAAGTACGCCGCGCAACGCCGCGCCCGTGCAGACACCTTCAAGTCGCTCAATATCACCTGAATCCCGGAGTAAAACGATGGCACGCATCACCGTAGAAGACTGTCTGGAAAAGATCCCCAACCGCTTCCAGCTCGTGTTGGCCGCCACGTACCGCGCTCGCATGCTGAGCCAGGGCCACGCCCCGCGCATCGAAAGCCGCAACAAGCCCGCCGTGACTGCCTTGCGCGAAATCGCTGAAGGTAAGGTTGGCCTGGAAATGCTGAAAAAAGTTCCAGGTTGATTTTTGTCGGGCAATGCCCCCAAATAAGCACCGCTATGCGGTGCTTTTTTTTGCTTCTCCGCCACCCCTCCCACTCCCGCGCTACATTTAAGGCATGACCGCGGTGCTCAACTTACCTTCTGCAACGCAGACCCGACCTGGCGATGCCCAGCCTACAGCCAGCCCGACCGCCGCCGCAGCCAACGCCGCAGCGGCCAGCTTTGCTGCGCTGACGGAAAACCTCAGCTACCTGGACGCCGCCAGCATTGAACAGGTAAGGCAGGCCTATCGCTTCGCTGACGAAGCGCACCTGGGGCAACTGCGCAACAGCGGTGAGCCTTACATCACCCACCCCATTGCCGTGGCGGCGCAATGCGCCGCCTGGAAGCTAGATGCACAGGCCCTGATGGCCGCACTGCTCCACGACGCCATGGAAGACTGCGGCGTGACCAAGGCCGATCTGATTGACCGGTTCGGCGCCCCGGTGGCAGAGCTGGTGGACGGACTGACAAAGCTGGACAAGCTCCAGTTCAACACCCGCGAAGAAAACCAGGCAGAGTCTTTTCGCAAGATGCTGCTGGCGATGGCGCGGGATGTGCGGGTCATCCTCATCAAGCTGGCCGACCGTACGCACAACATGCGCACACTGTCGGACATGCCCCGCAGCAAGTGGGGGCGCATTTCCTCCGAAACGCTTGAGATTTACGCCCCTATTGCTCACCGCCTTGGGCTGAACCAGGCCTACCGCGAATTGCAAGACCTTGCGTTTCGGCATCTGCACCCCTGGCGCTACGCCACCCTCTCAAAGGCGGTCAACAAGTCGCGCAACCGGCGGCGGGATCTGGTGCAAAAGGTACAAGCCGAGGTAGACGCAGCCTTCAATCGCATAGGCATGAAAGTCCGCCTGGCGGGGCGCGAGAAAACGCTGTACGCGATTTATCAAAAAATGCACCTCAAGCACCTGAGCTTTGCCCAGGTGACGGACATCTACGGCTTTCGCGTCATCGTACCCACCATCACGGACTGTTATACCGCACTCGGTGTTTTGCACCAGATGTACAAGCCTGTCCCAGGCAAGTTCAAGGATCACATCGCCATTGCCAAACTCAATGGCTACCAGTCTCTGCACACCACGCTGGTGGGGCCATCTGGAATCAACATCGAATTCCAGATACGCACGGACGAGATGCATGTGATTGCGGAAGCCGGCGTAGCAGCGCACTGGCTCTACAAGGCGCAAGACTCTGACGGCTCATCAGCAGAGCGACTGGGTACCAAATGGCTGCAGTCGCTTTTGGACATCCAGAACGAAACCCGGGATGCCGCGGAGTTCTGGGACCATGTCAAGGTGGATCTCTTCCCGGACGCGGTCTATGTTTTCACACCCAAGAGCCAGATCATGGCATTGCCGCGCGGAGCCACAGTGGTGGATTTCGCGTACGCCATCCACAGCAATGTGGGCGATCGAACCACTGCCGCCAAAATCAACAACGAGCAAGTGCCCTTGCGCACTGAGCTGAAAAATGGGGATGTGGTCGAGATCATCACCACGCCTGTTTCCACACCGAACCCCGCCTGGCTGGGGTTCGTACGCACTGGGCGCGCACGCTCCAAGATACGCCACTACCTCAAAACACTGGCCCACACCGAGTCCGAAAGCCTGGGCGAAAAACTGCTCATCCAGGCAATTCGCGCAGAAGGCCTGGAACAGCTCCCGCCCGACGAAGGCGAAACGCATGCTCTTTGGGAAAAGCTGTTGCGCTTCACTGGCAACCGCAACCGCAGCGAATTGCTGACGGACTTGGGACTGGGCAAACGCATTGCCAGCATCGTGGCCAAGCGGCTGGTGGTACTGCTGGGCGAGCACGGCCATCGTCCCGATGCACTGTTGCTCACGCGCGAGCGGTACACCTCACACGAGACCCTCTCCCAGGGCGCAGTCACGCTGGATGGTAGTGAAAACGCTTCCGTGCAATATGCACCTTGCTGCCGCCCGGTGCCGGGTGATCGCATCGTCGGCTACCTGGGCCGCGGCGAGGGGCTGGTCGTACACAACGCTGATTGCAGTGTGGCCAAGCGCTTGCAGCACAAAGACAGCGAACGCTTCATTGCCGTGGACTGGGCAGACGAACCGACACGCCTGTTCGAAACCGGGGTGGTTGTGACCGTCATCAACGGCAAGGGCGTACTCGCACGGATCGCCCAGGAGTTGGCCAACTCCGAAGCGGACATCACCCATGTGGACATGGATGACGAGGCCGCCCTGGACACCACGGACCTTAGGTTCGTTGTTGCGGTACGTGACCAGGCACATCTGGAGGCGGCTCTGCGGAATTTGCGCCGCACCCAGGCGGTGATTCGCGCCAACAGAATCACGCCGCAAGCGACGTGACTCTGCCCTGCCATCCAGAGCAGCGATGGCAGGAGAGCCACAACTCAAGACTTTACAGGGTCGGGATAGCAGACGGATCTCACCTCCAGCATGCGGGTGCCTGCTGGAGTCGGAAGCGCCACCTCATCCCCCACCCTGGCTTTGAGCAATGCCCGGGCTACGGGCGCAATCCAACTCACCTGCCCCGCGTGACTGTCCGCCTCATCAATGCCCATGATGGTGATGGTTCGATCCACTCCCTCATCATCACAATAGGTCACGGTGGCGCCAAAAAACACCTGATCGCTACCCGCGTGAAGGCTAGGGTCAACCACCTCAGCGATCTCTAGACGCTTTGTCAAAAAGCGGATGCGACGATCAATCTCCCGCAGCCGCTTTTTGCCGTAAAGGTAATCGCCATTCTCGGAACGATCTCCGTTGCTGGCAGCCCAGTGCACTGCCTCGACGACTTTAGGACGCTCGTTGTCAATCAGGTCCAGCAACTCCGCACGAAGGCGTGCGTATCCTGCAGGAGTGATGTAGTTCTTGGCACCTTTGGCCAAGGGAGGCAACGACACCTCGTCATCTTCATCACCATCCGTCTCTTTGGTGAAGGCTTTGCTCATGGCGCATTCATCTCCGAAAAGAATAAAGCGATTGGACAAATGAAAAAGCCTGCAACTTTTCAGTTGCAGGCTTTAAACATTGGTGCGGCTGGCAGGAATCGAACCCACGACCCCTTGGTTCGTAGCCAAGTACTCTATCCAGCTGAGCTACAGCCGCTAAGCTTTGAATTATAGCATAAATTTTTAGAACTTTAAAAATTTATGCAACTTGCTTTTGTCTTCTTAGCGAAGACATCAGCTTCATCGCATGACTGAGATTGTAATACACGCCAGACTGCATTTTTTGAAAAATGCCACTTTTTATGAAAAAGTGGGCTGCATTCGCAGCAGGCCTTTTGGTAGGGCGTGAGGGACTTGAACCCGCGACCAAAGGATTATGAGTCCCACCAAGACCATATTTCACAGCGTTGATTTATGCTGATAGAATCAATACAAATCAACAACTTACGCGCACAGCACTGGACAAACACCCAGCCAAGGCGTTGATTGAAATTCGGCATTTTTCGGCAAATAGTCTTACATCCGCCCTTACATCCTGGCCGATGTAAGACCAAAAGGGGCACCACATGGCAAAGATTGCATTCACTGCTGGCCGGGTATCGGGGTTCAAATGCCCGCCCGACAAGAAACAGGCTTTCATGTGGGATGTGACCGCGCCGGGGCTGGGACTGAGGGCAACGCCAGCCGGGAAACCCGCCTATGTATTCCAGAGCGTGTATCAAGGTAAAGACCTGCGTATCACCATCGGGAGCCCTGCCGCTTGGAGCATTCCAGACGCGCAAGCCAAGGCACGCGAACTGCAACGCCTGATTGATGAAGGCAAAGACCCCCGCGACTTGAAGCGCGAAGCCATCGCCGCAGTGGAAGCCAAGCGCCAGCAAGAACAGGAGCGGGAGCAAGCCGACAAAGTGGCCGCTGTGACCGTGGGCGAGGCATGGGCCGCCTACGTTGCCGAACGCACCCCGCACTGGGGCGACCTTCACCGCAAAGACCATGAGCGCCTGACCCGAGCCGGTGGCGAGACTTCCAAGCGTGGCACCCGTGGGCGTGGCGTGACCATTGCCGGGCCATTGCATCCGCTGCTGGGGCTGGCGCTGCGTGACCTGACAGCACCCGTTATCGAGGCATGGGCCGCACGCGAAGCGCAGACCCGCCCCACTGCCGCCCGGCTGGCGTGGCGACTGCTGAAAGCGTTTTTAGGCTGGTGCGCAGAACAGCCGGAATATGCGCCAGTGCTGCCCAGCGTGAACCCTGCCAAGACAAAGAAAGCACGCGAGGCACTGGGCAAGCCGAAGGCCAAGGATGATTCATTACTGAAAGAACAACTGCCCGCGTGGTTTGCAGCCGTGCGCAGCATCGGTAATCAGACCGTGGCCGCCTACCTGCAAACGCTGCTAATGACTGGTGCCCGCCCTGGTGAAGTGCTGGCGATGCGCTGGGACGACTTGAATATGCAATGGCGGGGCCTGACCATCCGGGACAAGGTAGAGGGAGAGCGCGTTATCCCTTTGACGCCATACGTTCACAACCTGCTGGCCGCCCTGCCCCGCCGCAATGAATTTGTGTTTGCCAGTAGCCGCAACGAAAACACGCCGCTGACCGAGCCCAACCATGCACATGACAAGGCGTGCAAGGTGGCTGCCATTGATGGCCTAACCCTGCATGGCCTGCGCCGCAGCTTTGGCACCTTGTCGGAGTGGCTGGAGGTGCCCGCCGGTGTGGTGGCGCAGATTCAAGGCCACAAGCCAAGCGCAACCGCTGAAAAGCATTACCGCGTGAGGCCGCTTGACCTGCTGCGCGTACACCATGAGCGCATCGAGGCGTGGATTCTGGAACAGGCCGGGATTGTGTTTGATGCCAAGGCCGCACCCGGTACGCTGCGAGTGGTGGCAGCCTGAAATAACGCAACTACAAATAAACCTTGAACTTCAAATAAACGTAGCTACACTAAACCATGAATGTGACGTTCGACCAGGCCAAAGATGCCGCCAATTTGGCAAAGCATGGCGTCTCACTGACCGAGGCAGCAGGCTTTGAATGGGGAACCGCCGTAGTGTGGCCGGACACGCGCCGGGACTATGGCGAGGCCCGCATGGTGGCGCTGGGGTACATCGGCCTGCGCATCATGGCGCTGGTGTTTGTTGACCGGCCCCCAGAGCAGCCGACCGAGCGCCGCATCATCAGTTTGAGAAAGGCCAACAGCCGAGAGGTGAAACGCTATGCCGAAACTTAAATCCGGAACCATCCTGCCTACCCCTGCCGAGGATGCAGCCATTGCCGCCGCTGCGCTGGCAGACCAGGACGCCGCGCCGTTCACTGATGCCGAATGGGAGAAGGTCAAGCCGCAGGTGCGCCGTGGCCGCCCGCTGGGCAGTGGCAGCAAAGCCCAGGTCACGTTGCGGCTGGACGTGGAGGTGCTGGAGAAGTTCAAAGCATCGGGCGATGGCTGGCAAACGCGCATCAATGAGGCCCTGAAAAGCTGGGTGCGGACGCACGCCTGACCGTTTTGCCCCAGCTAGGCAGGGCCGCAATCCTGCTGAAAAGCCAGTCCCCCCGCTGGCCTGCTGGGGCTCCTGACATGGGGTGCATCTGGGGGATGCAACTGTGCAGACGAGCAAACCATACAACAGAGGCCATGCAGATGCGCTGCTAGCGCCGTGCGGCGAGGTAAGCCCTTGGAGAATCGACGATAGGGGTGTGTGGCCTGCCTATAGCGACTACGAGGAGGCGAAAAGGCTGGGCCTTGAATCTGAGCAAAAGTTACTGTCGTGGAAGCCGGTGATGGTGTTCCAAGACGACCAGAATGCGCCAGACTGCAAAGACACGCCTGCGCTGCCGTTCCCGTTTGACGCGAGAGACCTGGCGGCATTCATGCTGGATGGAGTCGGGGCTTTTGTGGCGGACTACTACGGAGACTGGGAGGATGGCCCGGAGACTGAATCCCTGAATGACATTGACCCAAGCAACAACTACGCACGCCGCGCCGTACGCGAAGCATTCGACGCTTACCGTCAGGCAGTCAAGAGCGTTGGAGAACCTGACAACGGGGATACATGGCGCGATGCGATGGTGCGGGAATTGCTGACGCCTAAGGTCGAGCCCGAGCCTGCCGTAGTAGGGGCTGCGCCAGCCCAGCCCCAGGCCGCAGCGCCTGCGCCCGTGGTGGCCGAGAGCGCCAGCAATGCGCCATTGGATGCACCGCAGCCGGTGACAACGGGCGATGTTGCACACGCGTTTGATGGGCTGCGAAGGTGGAATGAGAAGGCATGGAAAGACACGCTAGGAAGCCCGCCAAAGTGGCTTGAGGCTTGTATTGCGTTGCGTGGAGAGCGAGGTAAAAGGGAGACCCGCTGGAACCCTGTTCTTATCGGTGCTGCGCTGGTGCATAACGGTCACGCGAAGGCGAACAGCATCCGCGCAAGGTTCCAGACAAAGCCGCAGCTACAAGACTGGCTGGAAGCGTGGAAAACCTACGAAGCTGACAACTTCGATACGCCTTAAAACACTGTCAGAACCCCGGGGGTGAACCCCGGATTTAATGTGGCAATGCGCCGCTAACCCGCATGGATGCTTGATTCCAGAACCCCGGGGCAATTCGCATAGATACGGGGTTTTCAAAGTTCGCCCATACCTAGCCCGTGCTGCTGGGTTGAAAGCAAACTGCGATGCAAGCCCTTCACAGTATCGAGGCCCGCGAACAAGCGACCGCCCCGAAATTCCCCCCGCTGGCGCATGAAACCCGCCCCGCAGTGGACACCGCCGCCGCTGCCCACTACTTGAACCGCAAGCCGCAAACATTGCGCGGCTGGGCCTGCATGGAAAACGGGCCACTGCGCCCCATCCGCATCAATGGCCGTTTGGCTTGGAACGTGGCAGAGCTTCGCCGCGTGCTGGGGGTGGCTTAAATGATGGCCGCCCCGATTTACCGTCATCCGGACGGCGAAGGCAGCCTTCAATTTGACGCTGCCACTTCCCGCCTGTTTTTGTTCAACGCCGCCGAAGGGCTGAGCGCCTATGCGTTGATTGGCCCGTGGGGCCTGCGCGATGTGGCTGCAAAGCTGCTGGCGCTGGCCGATGAAGTGGAGGCGAAGCAATGAGCGCCGCTATCAATCGCCTGATGCTGGCGCTGTGGTGCGCCGCGCCGTCCCGCTGGTTTCGCAAGGGGGGCCGCCCATGACGACACCAAAAGGAAAAGCCCCCGCACCGACCAAGACGCAAGGGGCTCACGGTGAACAACTTTCGTTTCTGCCGCCCCCGCCATTCTGCCCGACATGGCCCAAGCGTGGAACCCTGGCAGACCGTGCGCTTGGAATGCTGATGGATGGCCGCCTGATTGACCATCCCGAGTTTCAGGACAGCACGCAATCCTGGCGACTGGGAGCCGTGATTTTCACGCTGCGCGCTTTGGGCTGGCCGGTGGAAACCATCGAGGTTCCAAGCCCCACGGAACACAGCCCCGACCGCGTGATTGCCTTGTACCGCCTTGACGGGAAATACACCGCGCAAGCCCTGGCGATGAATGGGGGTGCCGCGTGATGGCAGACACCGCAAAAGCAATCGACGCATTGCACAGCATCCCGCCCGACCTGCCCCGCGATGAATGGGTGCGGGTGGGCATGGCTGCACACGCCGCTGGCCTTGACTTCGACACCTTCGACGCCTGGAGCGCCGGGGCTGGAAATTACGACGCCGCCGCATCCCGCGATGTGTGGAAATCTATCAAGCCGGGCAAGGGTATTGGCCCTGGAACGCTGTACCGCGTGGGCGCAGAGCATGGCTGGCGCATGGGTGAAGGCAAGCCCCAGCAACGCCAGCAGCAAACCCCCAGAAAGGCCACAGAGCCCGCGCGCAAGCCCGCCCCAGGCATGAGCCCTGCCGAGGTGTGGAAACGCTGCGAACCCGCAACCGCTGCGCATCCCTACATCATGGCAAAAGCTGCCGCCGGGGTGCCATTGGATGCCCTGCGCGTGGTGCCTGCTGGTGACCCGCTGCGCATTCAAGGCGAGAGCATGGCCGGGGCGCTGGTGGTGCCCGCCTTTGCGCCTGATGGCAGTTTGCAGAGCCTGCAATGTGTAACTACTGGCGAGACTGCTGCCCGTCTGAAAGCGAAGGGGAAAAAGCCTAAGCTGAACTTGCCCGGCGCAGCGATGGCCGGGGCATCCTTCACCGTGGGCGAGGTGGTGCCCGGTGCGCCCGTGGCTTTGTGCGAGGGTATCGGGCAGGCGTGGGCCTGCTGGCAGGCTACCGGGCATCCTGCCGTGTCGTGCTTTGGCTGGGGCAACGTGGGCAAGGTGGCCGAAGCCCTGCGCAAGCGTGACGCCGCCGCCCGGCTGGTGCTGGTGCCTGATGTGGGCAAGGAAGAAAGCGCAGCAGAAATTGCCCAGGCGCTGCAATGCGCCGTGGCCTACATGCCCCAGGGCGAGGTGCAGAACTTCGACGCAAACGACCTGGCCCAGCGTGACGGGGCCGATGTGCTGGCCGAACTGCTGGAGGCTGCGAGCGAGCCCCCAAAGCCTGCACCCCGTTACAAGCTGCTGGGAGCCGATGAACTGCGCGAACTACCGCCGCTGGCGTGGCGTGTGCGTGGTGTGCTGCCTGCCGTGGGGCTTGCTGCGCTGTATGGGCCGAGCGCATCCGGTAAATCATTCCTGGCCTTTGACATGGCCGCCGCGATTGCCGAGGGGCAACGCTGGTTTGATTGCCGGGTGGAGGCTGCGCCCGTGGTGTATGCCGCGCTGGAAGGTGAAGCCGGGTTCAAGCTGCGCGCCCAGGCATGGGAAGTGAGCCGGGGCCGTGCGCTGCCTGATGGCCTGCGCATGATGCTGCAACCGTTCAAGCTGACCGATGGGCAGGACGTGCTAGACCTTGCCGCCGTGGTGCCTGCCGGGGCTGTGGTGGTGGTGGATACGCTGAACCGCGCTGCACCTACTGCCGACGAAAACAGTAGCCGGGACATGGGCGAGATTCTGGAAGCTGCCAAGACACTGCAAACCCTAACCCGTGGCCTTGTGCTGCTGGTTCACCACACGGGCAAGAACGCCGCTGCCGGGCTGCGTGGGCACAGTTCGCTATTCGCTGCGATGGATGCCGCAATCGAGGTTTCACGCGATGGCGACCGCCGCGAATGGAAGGTGGCGAAATCCAAAGACGGTATTGATGGCGAGGCGCGACCGTTCAAACTGAAAGTGGAAACGCTGGGAGTGGAGGAAACCGGCGAGGCCATTACATCGTGTGTGGTGCTGCGCGACACCGCCGCCCAGGATGTGCGCGCCGTGAAGCTGCCCCAGGGTGGCAATCAAAAGATTGTGCTTACCGCGCTGCGCGCCATGTTCAAGGATGGAATCACGGGCAAGCCGGGAGCCCCTGCACTTGCCAAGTGTGTAGAACTTGAAGCCGCCATTACCTTTGCCGCATCCGCGCTGCTGGTAGCTCCCGACCGCAAGGCAGAGCGCGCCAGAGAGGCAATCACGGGGCTGGTGGCGCGTGGTGTGCTGGGCTGCAATGAGGGGTGGATATGGCAAGCCTGACGCCCCGAAATTCCCCGTTTTCCCTGTTTTCGGGGAATCCCAGGCCCGAAATTCCCCGCCCCCCCTTTAAGGGGGGAGGTTTTCGGGGGACTTTTTCCGGAGGGGAGGTTTTGGCAAAGGCTTGCAACCCCGAATACACGACGCTGGGCACCGCATAGCCTTGGAGCAACCGCCGGGCAGTTAACGCAAAACCTGTCATCACGACAAAAGAAGTTTTCCGAACAGTACGCGCGTGCGCGTACAGCAGCGCGACCAGTCCAACGGTGGTTAACAGACTGGTTACCACCGAAACCGATATTCCAGCCGGTTCGGCGCGCCATGCTAAGCTGAGATGGCTTGTTGCCACCACCTGGCAGCCTCTCTCGAAGAGTCCGGGTGCGTAGTTAGTCCAGCGATGGGCTAAGTTACCAACGGCCACGAAGGGGGCTCCAGTCACTGGGCGGGTACGTGTAGGCCAGTGGCCGTAGGCTGAGTCGCATCTCTCCCGGCATTCAGCGCATCCCCCTTCACCCTCAGTTTTCTTCCGAACCTGCTGTGCCTGCGCTGGCAGCTTGGCACCCATCATCTGCTCCAAATCACGCCTGAGACTTCCCTCCCTGGCATGGTAAGGACGTGGGCAGGTTTCAGGGGCTCCAGCGGGGAGCGTACCAGTTCAGCGCACCAGCCCAACCTTGTGTAAACCTTGGGGGAACCTTGACACAACCTTGCCTAAACCTTCCCATGACCTTCCACGGAAATAGTCAGCTTTTCTGCCGTGCAGCGCAGAGCTAGTGACTAGCCTTGTTCAGACCGAAGCCCCCGCCGCGGGGCTTTTTTGTTGCTGGTGTATGGCTGGTGCTTTGGGCTCGATTCCCGAAATCGTCTTACATCCGCCCTTACATCGGGCGGGAAAGAAAAAACCCCACTACCAAATTGATAGCGGGGTTTCCTTTATTTACTTGGTAGGGCGTGAGGGACTTGAACCCGCGACCAAAGGATTATGAGTCCTCTGCTCTAACCAACTGAGCTAACGCCCCAAACCAGCCTGCTTCTCAGGACGACGGATTGTAAGGCGTTTATTTGCGGTAACTGAGCGCGTTGGAAACCAGCTTGGAAGTGATGTCCACGATCTGGATCATCTTGTCGTACGGCATGCGCGTCGGGCCGATCACCCCCAACGTTCCGACAACTTTGCCATCGACCTCATAAGGAGCGCTGACCACTGACAGCTCCTCGAAAGGAACCACCTGACTCTCGCCCCCAATGTAGATGCGCACGCCTTCGGCCTGGCTCGAGATATCGAGCAAGCGCAGGATTTGCGTCTTTTGCTCAAAGAGATCAAACGCCCGGCGAAGGTTCCCCATGTCACTGGAAAAATCGCTCACTGACAACAGATTCCGCTCCCCTGAAATCACGACTTCATCCTGGGCTTGCGATAACGCCTCAGAACTCACGTTGACCGCAGCCTGCATCAAAGAGGCGATCTCGCCTCTCAACAAATCCACCTCCGACTTCAAGCGCTCCCTGACCTGCTCCATTTCCAAACCTGCATAGTGCGCGTTGAGAAAGTTGGCAGCTTCGACAAGCTGGGATTGCGAATAGTCGGAATCAGTGAAGATGACCCGATTTTGAACATCGCCCTCAGGCGAAACGATGATCACCAAAAACCGGCGTTCTGACAGTCTCAAGAACTCTATGTGACGAAATACCGAACTGCGGCGGGGTGCCATGACCACACCGACAAACTGAGACAGACTGGACAGAAGATGAGCCGCATTCGCGATCACTTTTTGCGGCTGCTCGGGCATCAATTGCGGAGCCTCCAGCCCGTCCCGCTGCACCGTCAACATGGTGTCCACGAACAAGCGGTAGCCTCGGGCTGTAGGTACACGCCCTGCCGAGGTGTGGGGACTTGCAATAAGCCCCAACTCTTCCAAGTCCGCCATCACATTGCGGATGGTGGCAGGAGACAAATCCAGCCCGGAGGCCCGAGAAAGCGTGCGTGAGCCTACGGGCTGGCCGTCTGCGATGTAGCGCTCAACCAGCGCTTTGAGCAACAACTTGGCACGGTCATCGAGCATGGTTTGATTTTAATGATGTAATTTCCAAATGACTCTGAAATTCCGTCGTGTCGCGCTCATCGGCAAATACCAACCCTCTGCGGCTCCAGGCATGTCCGAGAGCAGCTTGCTGGCCCTTGAGAAGATTGCTGACTTCATGACGAACTTGGGCTGCGAGGTAATGCTGGAAGCAGAGACAGCGCAGAACACTGGGCTTACAGAATTTCCATCAATTCAAGTGGAGGAAATGGCCACTTGCGACGTGGGGCTGGTGGTCGGCGGGGACGGCACGATGCTGGGCATCGCACGTAGGCTGGCACGCCATGGGGTACCGCTCATTGGCATCAATCAAGGCAGATTGGGCTTCATCACCGACATCCCTTTTGAAGCGTACCAGACTACCTTGGGCCCCATGTTGCGTGGCGAATATGAGGAAGACTCAAGACCCCTCATGCATGCACGCGTGATGAGAGGCGAAGAGGTGGTATTCGAAGCGTTCGCCATGAATGATGTGGTGGTCAATCGCGGCGGAACATCGGGGATGGTGGAGTTGCGTGTTGAAGTGGGGGGCAGATTTGTCTCGAACCAGAGAGCGGACGGATTGATCATCGCCTCGCCGACAGGGTCCACTGCATATTCACTGTCCGCAGGGGGACCCATGCTGCACCCCGCTATTCCAGGTTGGGTTTTGGTTCCCATCGCACCGCACACACTCTCCAACCGCCCGATCGTTCTTTCGGACGCGACAGAAGTCGCCGTGGAGGTGGTCAGTGGGCGGGACGCCAGTGCCAACTTTGACATGCAATCTTTAGCGTCACTTCAGCATGGCGACCGAATCTTGGTGCGACGCTCAGAGCACTGTGTGCGCTTCCTCCACCCTGCTGGTTGGAATTACTTTGCGACCTTGCGGCGAAAGCTCCGCTGGAATGAGGGGGGGTCCTGAGCATGGCGCTCAAGCGCATGGTGCTACGCGATTTCGTGATCGTGGAGTCACTAGACCTCGAATTGCAACCTGGTTTTACCGTTCTGACAGGAGAAACAGGGGCAGGTAAATCCATTTTGATCGATGCACTTCAGATCGTGCTGGGCGCACGGGCTGATACCAGCGTTGTACGGGAGGGCGCAGCCAAAGCCGATATCTGCGCGGAGTTCGATGTTCCTGACCACGTTACACCATGGTTGGAAGAAGCAGGCATTGATGCGGAGGCTGCGATACTTTTGCGGCGTACCGTAGACAACCAAGGTAAAAGCCGTGCCTGGATCAACGGAGTGCCGGTGACAGCAACTCAGTTGAGATCTCTGGGTGAGCAGTTGTTGGACATCCATGGTCAGCATGCTTGGCAGAGCTTGACTCGCCCAGAATCAGTACGCAATCTGCTGGATGCATACGCAGGAACCAATCCAACCGACACCATGGCACGTTGGACCCAATGGCGACAAGCGCAAAAGGCTCTACAGCAAGCTCGCGACGCACAGGCGACTCTGCAGCAAGAACGTGACCGGCTTCAGTGGCAAATTGCCGAACTGGAAAAGCTGGCACCACAAAGAGATGAGTGGGAGGAGCTGGACTCGGCCCATCGGCGATTGTCCAACGCCAATGCACTGATTGAGGCGGCACAACGTGTCCTTCGAATATTGGAAGACGAAGACAACGGCGCCCTGGATCAGTTGTCTCAAGCCCATACGGCGCTACAGAACCAGGAACATGTTGAAGCGGATTTCAGCGCGATGTCGGATGTACTGTCGTCTTGCCTGGCGCAAGCCGGTGACGTCGCTCACTCCCTGCACAGCTATTTACGCAGAACAGAAGTAGACCCAGAACGACTAGCAGAGTTGGACACTCGAATTTCCCTGTGGCTGAACTTGGCGCGTAAATACAAGCGTCCACCTGCCGACTTGCCGCTGCTGCTGCAGGAGTGGAAACAGTCACTGCAGCAACTCGATGCTTCAAGGGATATTGAAGCATTGACTGCAAAGGCCGATTCGAGCGAACGCGCTTACCACGCGGCAGCAAGAGCCTTGTCGGTGCAACGGTCAAAAGCAGCACCACGATTGTCCTCATCCATCACCAAGGCCATGCACGGCCTTGGAATGCAAGGAGGAAAGTTTGAGGTTGAGATCAAAAAATTGACTGAACCTGCATCGCATGGGCTGGATGAAATCTCCTTCTTGGTCTCAGGGCACCCCGGTGCAACGCCTAAGCCAATAGGCAAGGTGGCTTCGGGGGGGGAGTTGTCTCGCATATCCCTGGCGATTGCAGTCACAACGAGCGAGCTGGGACGTGCCCCTACCCTGATATTTGATGAAGTGGACTCCGGGGTGGGCGGCGCCGTTGCAGAAACGGTCGGGCGGTTAATGCAACAGCTTGGTGCAGATCGGCAGGTTCTAGCCGTCACCCACCTACCTCAAGTTGCATCCTGTGCACACCACCACTTGCAAGTGTCCAAACTGCGGTCCAAAGCAGGTACGACCAGCACCGTGCAAAGCATGACCGGCAGCGCTCGGGTCGCTGAGATTGCAAGAATGCTAGGCGGAGAACGCCCAACACAAACGAGCCTGGCCCATGCAAAGGAAATGCTGGAGGTTGCCGGGTCTGAACGCGGGGACAGCAATGGCACTTGAAATCGTATTGATCACGGGTATGTCTGGCTCAGGCAAGTCGGTTGCCCTGCATGCAATGGAAGATGCTGGTTACTACTGCGTGGACAATCTCCCACCTGAGTTACTCGCTGCATTCGTGGATCTTGAACACAAGCACCATGGCAACCGTGTAGCGATTGCCATGGATGTGCGCAGCGCCACCTCACTACCCCAGGTCCCCAAAGAACTCGACCGTCTCAAGTCACAAGGCATCGTCGTCCAGTCGCTTTTTCTCGATGCCACCACAGGCACATTGATTCGTCGATTTTCGGAAACGAGACGGCGTCATCCGCTATCCAACGACGAGTTGCTGCAAGGACGCCAAGCCTTGGTTCAAATCATTGAACTTGAACGAGAGCTTCTTGCAGACCTTCGCGAGCAGTCTCACGTGATCGACACCAGCCACATCAGGTCGTCACAACTTCAAAGCTATGTGAAAGGACTGCTGTCGGTTGCCGCAGGAGGAATGACGCTGGTATTCCAGTCTTTTGCGTTCAAGCGGGGAATTCCCGTAGATGCCGATTACGTGTTCGACGTGCGGATGCTACCCAACCCACACTACGAAAGCTCCCTGAGAGATTTGACCGGCTTGGATGCGCCTGTGGCAGAGTTTTTGGCACAACAGCCAGAGGTAGTCACCATGGAACAGCACATTGAGCAATTCATGGCCTATTGGCTGGATGTGCTTGAGCAGACCCACCGAAGCTACGTCACGGTGGCCATCGGTTGCACTGGTGGACAACACCGATCCGTCTACTTGGTAGAACAATTGGCACGTCGTTTCGAGCAACGTTGGAAAGTCCTCCGGCGCCATAGAGAGATGGATGGTCGCTAGACAGGCACTGTCATGCCCTGGATTCCCATATCAGGCGTCGTTGAATGCTGCAGCGGCCTTATGCCAAGTCCTCAAGGATCTTGCGCATGGGTGCAGGTAGCCCGGCTTGTGGCCATTCCGTTGCCTGGAACCACCGCCCAGTCTCGCTAGGCCGGCACTCGTGATCCACCGCTATTGCCAGAGGATGAAGATGCAAGTCACGATGGGTTAGCACATGTAAAAAAGCAGCGTGCTCACGCAGCGAAGCCAAAGGTGCGATTGCGGCAGCTGCATTGGCTGCGGTCTCACGATCAGGAAAAATCGGCGCGCATTGCAAGCTCGCCCATATGCCAGTGGATGGGCGAGTTTCAAGCCAAACGGCTCCATCCAACCGTATGAGCAAGAGCAACCACCAAGACTCCGACCTGCGGACTAGCTTTCGTGTTTTGACGGGGTACCGCTCTGGAGCGCCTTCCTTCTGTGCCACGCACACGCCCATCAAAGGGCAAATCAGACATTGTGGAGTTTTAGGGGTGCACACCCCCGCACCCAAGTCCATCATCCCCTGGGTGTAGCGTGGCATTGCTGCAGCAAGGTCAGAGACGGGAAGCAAGGCCTCTGCATGCTCCCAAAGCGCTCGTTCATTCTTGGCTACCGCCACATCACCATCGAATCCGACCACTCGGGTCAATACACGACGTACATTGGCATCGAGAATCGGTACTCGCTGGGAGAAACAAAATGCGGCAATCGCTCCTGCGGTGGAGCGACCGATTCCCGGCAACTTCGCCAAGAGTTCAGCGGACGAAGGGAAAACCCCGCCGTGCTCAGCAACAACCAGCTGCGCGCACCGATGCAAATTTCGGGCACGACTGTAATAACCCAGGCCGCTCCACAGACCCAGCACCTCATCCTGTGAAGCGCTGGCAAGTGCGTGCACATCCGGGAATCGTTCCAGAAAACGTGCGTAGTAACCCAACACGGTGCTCACCTGGGTTTGCTGCAGCATGATTTCCGACAGCCAAACCCTGTAGGGGTCGCGGGTCTGCTGCCAGGGGAGATGACTGCGTCCATGACTCGCCTGCCACCGCACAACCCGAGTGGCTACGGACTCCAAAGACTCGCTCATGCCAACAGAAAGTCCACGGGCGTATCTTTTTGGGAAGACTCTTGTTCTGGTAGCTCGATCAACTGCGAAGTCAGCTCTTGCAACCGCTGCTCCAGTTGAATCAGTTCATCTTCACCCGCCTCAATTTCGGCAATACGCTCGACCAGGCCGCTTGCAGCCTGTTGAATGCGGTCTACCGCCTCAATGCGTCGCGAAAAACTACGACGACGCTCCCTCAATTGCGCATCCAGCTGCGCCGTTGCAGACTTACTCCACAGCTCCAGATCATTGGCAGCAGACTCGTAGACGGTACGCAGGCGGGTTCCCAAAGCACGCACCAGGCGCTCAGAGAACTCTGGCTGAGCGAGTTTCAGTGCATTGCTGACGCCCAGATATTGCAGGTGGCTCTGCTCAATATGAGCCAAATCCTGCAAAAAATGCTCCAACTGTGGCGCTGGTGGAACCTGTAGAGAAAATCCAAACTCTGCGTTCAACTGACGAAAGGTGCCAGCGAGCATGGCCTGGATCTCCACGCCAGAAGCTTGAGCCTTATCGACAGTGCCTTTGAGCTTGTCAAAGGTCTCCAGGTAGATTTTTCGCACTCCGAGCTTCAAGCCCTTTTGCTGCAGCAATTTGGACAGTTCCGTAAGTTCAGTCTTGAGCGCTTTGGAGCCCAGCTGCTGAAAGACTTCGCGCAACAGTTTGAGGTGAACCGCACGAACTGCCTGAATCTTCGCGGCACTGCGGTCAAACTCCTCCTGCTCCTGCTCAATCCGATGGCGCATGCTCTCGATGACAGAAGCATTCTTCCCACGCAGACTCCGCAACTCAGCCATCTGATCATCGAGATCGCGACGCCGGATGTTGATGACGCGGGATGTTTCGGCTCGCAGATTGGCAACACCGGTAGCAACGGCGGCCCGCAAAATCGCTTGGCGGCGTCCCATCACACCCTGTGCCAGGACATCCTCAAGCGCCGGCAGGCCACTGGACTCCAGCAATACATCGTCGCAGGCAATTTTTGCGACCAAGCCCTTCTGAGCCGAAACAGGTACCACCTGCTCCAAAGGGATGCCCAACATCTCGGCAGAGGTCCGGCACTGCCTGCCCAATTGGGCTTGAACCTGCTCAGGCGAGTTCAGCGAGTCCCAGAGCGTATCAATCTTGTTCAGAACCACCAACCGCGCATCCATGCTGTCCGTGGAGGTCGCTAGGTGTTCTCGCCATATTGAGAGATCCGAGCGAGTGACACCCGTATCTGCACTCAAAATAAACACTACCGCGTGGGCCTGCGGAATGAGATTCACCGTAAGTTCTGGCTCCGCGCCCACGGCGTTCAATCCAGGAGTATCCAGTATCACCAAGCCCTGCTTGAGCAGGGGATGTGGAATATTGATCAGCGCATGGCGCCACATGGGCACTTCAACCAAACCGTCAACATCTGGAACTGGGTTCTCGTCCGTGAGATCGTCATGCCAGAAACCCAAAGCACGGGCATCCTCAATGGAAACCCGCCGAATTTCAGATACCTTTTCCAAGGCTTTCGCAATTTGGTCCGCGTTGTTCACGTCCAATGCGATCTCCACCCAACGCTCAGGCTTCAGACGCCAATCTGCCAAACCTTGCATTTGAAGGCGCGTTTCAATGGGAAGCAGCCGAAGGCTCGGAGGCAGTGCTGAGTCGTAACCCAGCTCGGTTGGACACATCGTCGTGCGTCCAGCACTGGCAGGCATGATGCGCCGCCCATAATCGGCGAAGAAAATCGCGTTGATGAGCTCCGACTTACCTCGAGAAAACTCAGCGACAAACGCAACCATGACTTTGTCTGTGCGCACCTGTCCTTCAAGGCGCTGCAGTCGCTCTTGGACTGCTGCGTCCATAAGGTCATGGTTCGACATCCACTCTGCAAGTTGCTTGAGCTGCTGTGCAAAGGCGCGACGCCACGCGCCATGCTGGTCGAACTGTTCGTTGAATGAGGGTCCCACTTTGCTCCCGGAATGCAATGGTCGGTCTGCAAGCAGACATAAACAAAATATAGCACTGACCGTCCACAAGCTCACTCTTGGACTGGCAACCTAGGACAGAGGCGCAACTAACGTTGGCAACTCGGGCAATAAAAACCGCTGCGCTGCCCTTGTCTGACCATTTTCACGGGGGTGCCGCAAACGTAACACGGTAATCCCGCCCGGCCGTACACCTGAACAGCGTTCTGAAAATGCCCTGAAGATCCGTCGGCACTTGAAAAATCTTTCAGACTGCTTCCTCCCAGCTCTATCGCCTTGCCCAAAACCTGCCCTATGGCTTGATACAGCCGCCGGATACGCACAGGCCCCAGAGAGGATGCCCGAACCGTGGGACGGATTCCCGCAAGATAAAGCGCCTCGGATGCATAAATATTGCCAACACCTACCACCAACTTCCCCGCCAACAATAATTGCTTGACGGGTAGGCGACTGGCTTTGACGCCCTGATGAAAAGTCTGCAGGGAGAACGAAGGCCCAAGAGGCTCCATACCCAGCCCACCCAAAAGCTTTTTAGCCACAGGGGCTTCTTCTTCCTGGGCATAAACAACAGCTCCGAAACGGCGCGGGTCGTGCAAGCGAAGCGTGCCCGCCGAGGTCTGTAGATCCCAGTGATCGTGTTTACCCGGCTCTGGCTGACTACCGGAAAATCGCAAGCTGCCAGACATCCCCAAGTGAACGAGCAAAAGCCCCCGATCAAGATCAATCAACAGATATTTACCGCGGCGGCGAACCCCCACGACATTCAAGCCCACCAATGACTCGGCCGGGCAGCCTAAGGGCCAACGAAGCGGCTTCCCCAAACGAACTGCCAGGATCCGCGCACCCGCAATCGCCTCGGCGAAACTGCGGCGCGTCACCTCTACCTCGGGCAACTCAGGCATAGGCGCCCCCGACGAGCAAAGAGACAGGCATGTGGATTATTATGGTTCGATGGAGCATATTCATCGCTTTCGAATGATCCCCGTGGTTGTTGCCCTGTCCTTCGCGACAGCTTTCGGCGGAGCACAGGCAAACCCGCCCGCCTCACCTACTTCAAACACACCCAGTCCGCCACCATCTAACGCCAAACTGGATGGCAATCTTTTCTACGAAATTCTGCTGGGTGAAGTAACCACACGGACCGGGGACCCGGGGGCTGGCTATGCTCTGATTCTGGACGCGGCACGGCGCTCTAGAAGCGAACAACTCTACCAAAGAGCTGCGGACATTGCTCTGCAGTCACGCTCTGGCGAATACGCCCTGGCAGCAGCAAAAGCATGGCAGGAGGACCATCCTCAGTCGCGAGAGGCCAACCGCTACGTACTTCAGATACTGATTGCACTCAACAAGGTGGGAGAAACAGCAGGCCCTCTGCGCCAGTTCATTGAACAAGCACCGCTTCCGAACAGAGTGGGCATTCTGAGTGCCGTACCGCAAATGTACGGACGTATTGCCGACAAGGCTACCGCAGTGAGCGCGGTGAAAGAAGCGTTTAAAGGCGAACTGGAAAACCGTTCTACAGGAGCCGCAGCATGGATCTCACTAGGACGCCTGCAACTTGCCGCCGATGACAAAGCAGCATCCCTGCAGAGCCTTGCCAAGGCAAAAGCCATGGATCCGGCTTATGAGGGTCAGGCAAGACTCGCGCTGGAACTCATGGACGAGGGAATCAGCGCGGCCGAGCCTTTCGTACAAGATTATTTGGAGAAACACTCCAATACAGAGGTTCGGATGCTGTATGCAAGGGTACTGCTGAGCCGTTCGAACTTCTCTGCAGCATCCGACCAGCTCACCAGGGTGACGCAGGAAAAGCCCGATATGCCGGAAGCCTGGCTCCTGCTCGCAAGCCTGCAGACCCAGAACCAGGAAATGCAACGCGCACAAGGATCACTGCGACATTTTTTTGAACTGACAGATACCGCTGGAGAGGCCCAACTCAACCAACGGCTGATGACACAAGCCTATGTGCTTGCAGCGCAAATTTCTGAAAAGCAAGGCGATTTGGAGGCCGCCCGCAGCTGGCTGGATCGGATTGAAAACGCTGGAGAGATCTTCAGCGTGCAACGGCAGCGCGCTTCCCTGCTTGCCAAACAGGGTCAACTCGCTGAAGCACGGACGCTTTTGCGCAATCTACCTGGCAGTACGGCAGACGAACGTCGCCTGAAACTTTTGGCGGAAGTGCAACTGCTCAAGGACAGCGGGGAGAATGAGCAAGCCTACAGACTGCAAAGCGAAGCGATTGCCCTCACCCCAGAGGACAACGATTTGGTTTACGACCAAGCCATGCTTGCGGAAAAGACTGGCCGGCTGGACGAGATGGAGACGCTGCTACGGCAAGTGATCGCGCGCCAGCCTGACTACCATCATGCGTACAACGCCCTGGGGTATTCCTTTGCCGACCGAGGAGTAAGACTGGAAGAGGCCAAGCGACTGATTCAAAAGGCATTGGAATTCGCGCCGGAGGACCCCTTCATCACCGACAGTCTGGCTTGGGTCGAGTTCAGACTGGGAAACAAGGCCGAGGCAGTACGCCTTTTGCGCTTCGCTTTTGCGAAAAAACCTGATTCAGAGATCGCTGCACATCTGGGCGAAGTTCTCTGGAGCCAAGGAAACACAAGCGAAGCAAAAGCCATCTGGCAAGAAGGTTTGCGACTCAACCCAAACAATTCAACACTGAAAGACACGCTCAAGCGCCTCGGAGTGTCGCTTTGACCCCTGCTCACGCCACCGAACACGCCAAGCGGTCTTCAGCCCAGCAACGGCGCAGATACCTCGTAACAGGCGCTGCCAGTCTGCTGGGGCTGGGTCTATTCGGCTGCACCTCTGCGAGCTTGGTCGCGAAGCCCGAGCGGCCCTATTGGTCTGGGCGCCTTGCACTGCAAACAGAAGAGGAAAGCGCACAGTCTTTTTCCGCCTTGTTTGAACTTGAGGGTTCCGAAGATCAAGGCGAATTGATCTTGCTGAGCCCCCTCGGAAACACCCTTGGCAAATTGAAGTGGAGCGCCGAAGGCGCAACGCTACAGACAGGCCAACAGCAACGGGCCTCGCACTCATTGGATGCACTTCTCACCCAGGTCACGGGAGAAGCCATCCCAATCAAGGCGATTTTTGATTGGCTACACGGTATCGAGACGAATGCAGCTGGTTGGGTAGCCGATCTGAGCGCACTCTCGCAAGGGCGCATCACCGCGCAACGTTCAGACCCCAAGCCCAAGGCTATCTTGCGCATCGCCTTTTCCCATTAGTCTTTTCTCATGCTTGCGCTTTACGACGTCCCAGCCCCCGCCAAACTGAATTTGTTCCTGCACATCACAGGCCGCAGAGACGATGGGTATCACCTGCTGCAATCTGTCTTCATGCTGATTGATTGGTGCGACACGCTGCACTTTGAGATTCGCGCCGACGGGCAACTCAGCCGGGAAGACATCAATACGCCACTGCCGCCCCTTGATCTCGTGCTGCGTGCCGCCCACGCGCTCAAGGAGGCCACAGGCTGCCGGGCTGGCGCGCACATAGGAGTCCACAAAAGCATCCCCGCCCAAGCAGGCATGGGTGGCGGCTCGTCCGATGCGGCGTCCACCCTGATCGCACTGAATCGTTTGTGGAAGTTGAAACTAACGGGGCCAGAGCTTGAACGTATTGGCCTCACGTTGGGTGCCGACGTACCGTTCTTTCTGCGAGGCCAGAACGCCTGGGTGGAAGGAATTGGTGAGACAATACGCCCGCTTGAGAAGCATGAACAGCCGCCCACCAGCCAGTTTGTGGTGGTCAAGCCAGAAGCGGGATTGGAGACAAAAGCAATTTTTTCTTCGAAGCTTCTGAAACGTGATTCTGATCATGCTACAATCTTAGGCTTTGCTGCAGCACACTACGATTTCGGTCGTAACGACTTGCAGCCAGTCGCAGAAAGTCTGTGCCCTGAGGTAAAAAAAGTCATCAACTGGCTTAAATCCAAAGGATTACATGCTAGAATGACGGGCTCGGGTAGTGCAGTGTTTGCACAAATGCCAAACGAAGTTAATTTTCAAGATGCGCCAAGCGCATGGAAAATTAAAACGTGCGGCAATCTGATGATTCATCCTCTGGCAGGGTGGGTTGCAGAGTCAAATTAAGGCTGACTGTCATCGACAGTTGACCTGTGTAGGGGAGTCGCCAAGCTGGTTAAGGCACCGGATTTTGATTCCGGCATGCGAAGGTTCGAATCCTTCTTCCCCTGCCAAATTTCTTTCGCGTACGGGCTTTTTTTTCAGACTGCTGGGACGCTCATGCAAGCCAACCAACCCGACTTCATGGTTTTCACCGGCAATGCCAATCCTGGCATGGCAGCTGAAATCGCCAAACACCTAGGCACCCAACTGGGCGCAGCCGATGTGGGTCGCTTCTCTGACGGTGAAGTCACCGTCGAAATCAAACAAAACGTCCGTGCTCGCGATGTCTTCGTAGTGCAATCCACTTGCGCTCCTACGAACGACAATCTCATGGAATTGCTGATCATGGTTGATGCGCTCAAGCGTGCATCGGCTGAGCGCATCAGCGCCGTGATCCCCTATTTCGGCTACGCTCGCCAAGACCGTCGCCCCCGCTCCACACGTGTGCCAATCACCGCCAAGGTGGTGGCCAACATGCTGCAAGCTGTGGGTGTGGCGCGTGTGTTGACCATGGATCTGCACGCTGACCAGATTCAAGGCTTTTTCGACATTCCGGTCGACAACATCTACGCTTCGCCCGTCTTGCTGGGCGATCTGCGTCAAAAGAATTACGAAGACCTGATCGTCGTGTCGCCTGACGTTGGCGGCGTGGTACGCGCACGCGCTTTGGCCAAGCAACTGGGTTGCGATTTGGCCATCATCGACAAACGTCGTCCCAAGGCCAACGTCTCCGAAGTGATGCATGTGATCGGTGAGATTGAAGGTCGCAACTGCGTCATCATGGACGACATGATTGATACGGCGGGCACACTGGTCAAAGCCGCGGAAGTGCTCAAGGAGCGTGGTGCGAAGAAGGTTTACGCCTACTGCACGCACCCCATTTTTTCGGGCCCTGCCATCGAACGCATCTCCAAGGGTTCTGCCCTGGATGAAATCGTGGTGACCAACACCATTCCCCTGAGCGAGTCTGCCAAGGGATGTACCAAAATTCGCCAATTGTCTGTGGCACCGCTGATTGCAGAAACAATCCAGCGCATCGCCAAGGGCGAGTCGGTGATGAGCCTGTTCTCCGAGCAAGACGACAGTTGACACTGTGGTGCTTCCCCCTATCGGGCGGCACGCAGCATCGGTGTTGCACCAAGCCTCCTTCGGGAGGCTTGTCTGTTCGGGAACAACCCCTGGCTTGTACAGCGTCCATACGCCAACAAGCCTTTTTTAAACAGGGAACGACTGGTCGCGGTCGACCCTTTTCAGGAGCTAACTATGAACTTCGTCGCTTTTGAGCGCGCCAAGCAGGGTACGGGTGCGAGCCGCCGTCTGCGTATTTCGGGCCGCACGCCTGGTATCGTCTACGGTGGTTCCGCCGAACCCCAACTGATCGAAGTGGACCACAACGCTCTGTGGCACGCCCTCAAGAAGGAAGCGTTCCACTCCAGCGTGCTGGACATGGAACTGAACGGCAAGACCTCCAAGGTTCTGCTGCGCGACGTGCAATACCACCCCTTCAAGCAACTGGTGCTGCACATCGACTTCCAGCGCGTGGATGAAAAGACCAAGCTGCACATGAAGGTGCCACTGCACTTCAGCGGCGCTGAAGAGTCCCCAGCCGTGAAGGTGGACAAGTGCATGGTCAACCCCGTCGTGAATGAACTCGACGTGACCTGCATGCCTTCCGACCTGCCAGAGTTCATCGCGGTGGACCTGTCCAAGCTGGAAAAGGGTACCTCCCTGCACCTGAAGGACATCAAACTGCCCAAGGGCGTGAGCGCTGTGATCCGCGGCAACAAGCAAAACCCTGTGCTGGTGTCCGTGGTGGCTCCAGTGGTTGTGGTGGAAACCCCTGCTGACGCCGCTCCCGCAGCCGATGCCAAGGGCAAGGGCAAGGGCAAGAAGTAAGCCTCGGCTTCTGCTTGAATCCTCCTGTGCCAACCTCTTCGCGGGGTTGGCCATCAAAACGGTCCACCTCGGTGGGCCGTTTTTTTTGAGCACCACCACCGATAATTGTTCGCATGATCAAGCTGTTTGTGGGCCTGGGCAATCCCGGGCCAGATTACGAGGCCACGCGCCACAACGCCGGGTTCTGGTGGATTGATGCGCTGGCCCGCGAGTTGAAGGTGAACCTGGTACCCGAGCGCAGCTATTACGGGCTGGCGGGCCGCACCAGCGTGAATGGCCAAAGCGTGTGGCTGCTCCAGCCGCAGACCTTCATGAACCTGTCGGGCAAGTCAGTGGCCTCGCTGGCACGCTTTTTCAAGATCCAGCCGGAAGAGATTCTGGTGGTGCACGATGAGCTGGACTTGCCCCCCGGGCAGGTCAAACTCAAGCGCGGCGGCAGCCACGCGGGGCACAACGGACTGCGTGATATCCACGCCCAGCTGGGTTCGCCCAATTACTGGCGCCTGCGCATTGGCATTGGACACCCCGGCGAAAAATCGGAGGTCGCCAATTGGGTGCTCAAAAAACCCGCGCCCGACCAGCGCACACTGATCGAAGACAGCATTGCCCATTCGCTCAAGGCACACACGGCCATGCTCGCAGGTGACATGGACAAGGCCACCTTGCTAGTGCACACCACCAAGCCGCCACGGCCCAAGCCACCGCGTCCCGCTGCGGCAGCTTGACGATTGATTTGCTATTTTTTTGATAGCTGGTAACCATCCCCCGGCAAAGCCGGGGGCATTCGGGATGTGAGCCGCTCAAAGCGG